>JAITNZ010000107.1 GCA_031290205.1 Spirochaetaceae bacterium | reverse complement strand
GGCAAGTTCGTCAACAAGTGTCTGCGAGGTAACGGCGCCGTAGAGTTTGCCGTTGCCGCCTGCCGGCATGACGATCTTGATTTCCAGTCCTTCAAGCCGTTCTTTGAGGCTCGCCGCGTCTTTCCGTTTTTCGGCTTTCCGCGCGTCGATCTCGCCTTTGCGCGCGTCGAACATTTTCTGCGTGCGTTCGTTAAACGGTACCGCGACTCCGCGGGGGAACAGGAAGTTCCGCGCATAGCCGCGCGCAACGTGTTTGACATCGCCTTCCTCGCCTAGTGTGGCGAGGTCTTTGTTCAGTATTATCTTTGTATTCATTTTTTTCTCCGCTTCCTTCAGGAATTTCTATCATACCTCCCCTTCAAAAAACTGTCAATAGGCGCCCCGCAGGGGCTTTTATTGAATCCTTGCTGTTAAGCTAACTGGGGAGCGCTCCATTCTGGAGCGAGCGAACGCGGGAGCGCCGCGTTGCGGGGCTTTTATGAGTCCTTGCTGTTAAGCTAACTGGGGAGCGCTCCATTCTGGGGCGAGCGAACGCGGGAGTGCCGCGCGGCGGGGATTTTTATTCCCATACGTCCAGTTCTCTGGTTTTGAAAAAGTATTTCCGGTCTTTCTCGCCAATTGCGCGAATTACACGGCAGGGCACGCCGAGCGCGACCACGTTTGCGGGAATATCATTGGAGACAACGCTGCCCGCGCCTATTACGGAATTATCGCCTATCGTTACGCCCGGAAGAATTTGGACGCCGGAGCCAATCCAGACATTTTTGCCGATATGGACCGGAAGGTTATACACATAATGATGTTCCCGCAATACGGGCAATATCGGATGCCCCGAAGTGGCAATGACGACATTGGGCGCAAGCATACAATAATCGCCGATGTAAATATCCGCGTCGTCTACCAGGGTTACATTGGAATTGCAATAGATGCCCCGCCCGAAATGCGCGTGATGACCGCCCCAGTTTGCGTGCAAGGGTGTTTCTATATGGCACCCGTCGCCGATTTCGGCAAACATTTCTTTGAGGAGCCGCTGTCTTTTATCCTGCTCGGACGGTCGCGTGGCATTATAATCGTACAGCTTTTCCTGATATTCAAGCTGGTTCCCCATAAGTCCGGGATCATCATAATGATACGGTAAACCCTGCGCTTTTCTTTCTTTATTCGTCATAAAAACTCCTTGCGTTTCAAGCCCGCCGGCATATTAATGAATCAGTCCGAGTGTTTCCAACGCATACGCCACGCCATCTTTTTCAATGTGTTTCGTGATGAATGTCGCAAGCGGCTTTAATGCTTCGTGCGCGTTGCCCATCGCCACGGAAAATCCCGCGTATTGAAACATTTCAATGTCGTTTAATTCATCGCCAAAAACCATGAGCTGATCTTTGGTCATGGCTAAACGCTCCAGCACATGAGAAATGCCGGTCGCTTTTGAACCGTTCATCGGCACTATATCCGAAGAATGGGGATGCCAGCGCACCAAACGCACGTCGGCGGCAAGTTCCGACGGCAAGGTTTCACCGCCTTCTTTTTCCGTAAAGCTCCACATTTGATAAATGCGGTGTGTTTTATAGAAAGACGGGTCTGCATCGAGTTTTCCGTATACCACCGTCACCGCGTCGGCAACCGTGGGCGTCCATTTTGACACGACCGCTTGCTTCGAGCCGACAAAACCGTATTCAATGCCCGACGCTTTTGCCCATGCGACAATTTTTTCCACGGCGTTTGTCGGAATAGGATTTGCGTAAATTTCTGTTCCGTCAGCGGCGCGAACATATTGTCCGTTAATGGTTACATAATAATCAGCGCTCAGCGCGATCACTTCCGGCGCGATTCCGTAATACGCGCGGCCGGAGGCAATTCCGATATGGATGCCTTTTTCCTGTAATTGCCGAATCGCCTTTGGCACAGACGGCGGCAAATATTTCGTATCTTTCACGCGCAAGGTGTCATCAATATCAAAAAAGATGACCTTCACATTTTTTGCCATTTCACGCAATGTTTCCACATTGTTTCCCGCGTTTTTCTCGAAATTCGGCATAATCATTCTCCCTCACCTATTTTTCCTTAAACATGAATGTATCACAGAACAAGCTGTTATACCAGTCATTTTTTTATTAATGGCTTTATTGTTTCTAGCCGATAACACGACACAAGCGCTGCCTCCATCTCCCCTGCCACACCACGCAAAAATGGTATCACATGGGGGAGGGGGAGGGGGTCATTGTGCTGCTTCCAGAACTTCCGCCACCTTTGCCCGCAGAGTATCCGTCGCAAAAGGCTTGCCGATATAGCCTGAGATGCCCAGATTGACAGCCTGCTGGACAATGAGCCGGTTGGTATTGGATGTAATAAACATAACCGGCAACTTCTTCAACGCTCGATTATTGCGGATATTCCTTAAAATATCAACACCCGACATTTCTGGCATCTCAATGTCCAGCAACACCAAATCAACCTTTTCTTTGTTGAGCATATCCAAAGCTAACGCCGCTTTTTTGATAAGGCGAACATCGTATATATCGCCCAGTATCTCGTTGATGCTGATAAGCACTTCGCTCATGTCATCAACCGCCAGGACAACCTTTTTCGCTCCATCTGCCATCATGTACTCCTTCAATCGTTATCTTTTCTTAACTTTCACGTCATACGCTTCAAGAATCGCTACAAGCCGCTTGGCTTGTAACACCGCCTTGTCATAATCAAGGGAAGCGACCAGTTCCACTATAGTCTTCGAAAAGGCGTCAATGCGTTCATCAATCGAAATATTCTTGATGAACCACGCCAATTGATTCGCCTCATTCGCCTTAAAATCATCACAGGCATATCTAAGCTCTTTGAGTTTTTCGATTAATACCAGCACCCGTTTTTTGTTATTTTGAAGCTTTTCTTGGTTGGATTCAATGACAAACCGTTTATTCACTCCCTTGATCAGTTTTAGCTTAGGGTCTGTTTTATAAATCGTAGTGCTGAGCAGTTCGTCCCGAAAATATATCATGGCATCGCAGACCGAAGTCGTTTCCTGCAAACAGAATGTCATGTCTCCCTTACGATAGGCCGCGTTTAGCTTCGCGGATAATTCTGAAAGGCTCTTATTACCAAGAATATCAAAGGTTTTTGCCAAAATCTCAAAGCGCATGGCATACTCTTTCCAATAGCCTATCTTCATGTCCTTTAAAATGACTGAACGCCACTGATCACAATTATCACAAAACCGGCACAGTAATTTCAAATACTGGTTTTTGTCATTCTCCATATTGGAAAGGCCTGCTTCCACATCCAACGTATTTATATCATTTAATTCATCGTAGAGCTGCTCCTCTTCTTCCACCGTTAAAGGTATCGGCGTGTCGTCGGCTGCCGCAGACGCCTCGTCCGGGGATGCTTCCTGCGGCAAAGCTTCTTCCGTTACGGAAACAGGAGCTTCATCGGGGAGTTCCGTGGCCTCGACTTCAGCTTGGCCGTCGAAAATCGTAAGGAGGCTTGCTCCCCTTTTCTTAATGTCCTCTATATAACGCTGATGCGCCTTGTTAAGCGATGTATCAGCACTTATCTGGTCGGCGTCCTCAATAATACCCTTAACGAGGAAGCGCAGAGCCGGTATCTGCTTTTCAATTGATTCCTGCATGGTCTCTCTTCTCCTTTAC
>JAITNZ010000063.1 GCA_031290205.1 Spirochaetaceae bacterium | reverse complement strand
GAGTCTTGATGCCATGAGTGTTTCGATAAGATCGCCCAGCGACCGGTGCAATCCGCCGACATTTTTCGATAATTCCTTGACAATCCGAGATGTTTTCTCTACCTCCTCGGCTGTTTTCTCCAATTGTCGGTCCGTTTCCTTCTGCCGCTTATCCGCCTCTTGCGACAGTTCATGGAACTTCCTGCTCGTCTCCTTCAACTGCTTGTCCGTCTCCTTCATCTGCTCTCTCGTTTCCATCATTGCCGCCCAAACCTTCTCGAAGGTCAGACCCATCTGCGCTTCTATTGCCATAACAAACCTCCATATTCATTCTTGACACCCCCAGCATACCCCATTTCCCGCCCTTTTGTAAACTACTCGCCGCCAGCAGGGTGAAGCACAGCGCCCTTTCAATCCTTCCCCTGCACGAACAGCAATTCTCATTTTAAAGCACAGACCATAGGAGCTGAAGAGGGGGGAACAGGGGGCGGGGAACGGGGAACAGGTTTTTACTTTGACGTATCAGTGTATTCCATGTAATATACTGATAGTTCGAAGTAAAATCTTCCCTGTTCCCTGTTCCCCATATCCGTGAGTGTTATTCGCAGTGGGGTTTAATACCCCGCAGCTTGCTGCGGGGATTTTTTATTCTTTGTAAATGAGAACTGCTGCTGCACGAAAAACAATGGCGCGCTCGAAATGCATTGACAAAGTAAAAGCAACGGTATATACTGTATAACAAGCATGGAGGGCGGATTTTATGGGTTTATTCACATTAATTAGACATTTTAAGGATATGGGTATTACCGGACCGTTCACTCGTTGGTATGATAAGAATACTCGTGAAAATAGAATTGCGGAAATGCAATTCTATGCCAGAGAAGTGGCGGGGCATGTGCAAGAAAAGGCGCATATATTGGAAGTAGCGCCCGGTCCCGGATATTTATCAATAGAATTAGCAAAGATGGGGAATTATACCATTATCGGTATGGATATTAGCGCTGATTTTGTGGAAATAGGAAAAACAAATGCGGCACGGAACAATGTTGCTATAACATTTGTGCAGGGCAATGTTTCCACCATGCCTTTTGAAGAGAACACATTTGATTTTTTGGTTTGTTCGGCGGCATTTAAGAACTTTAAGGAACCTGTCGCGGCATTAAAAGAAATGCACCGTGTATTAAAAGTAGGCGGCATTGGTTTAATTATTGATATGAGGCGGGACGCAACAAAGGAAGCGCTTCAAGAGGAAGCCGCAAAAATAAGCAGATCAGGTTTTGAACGTATGTTTATGGTGCAAACGTTTAAGGGGCTTTGTAAATATGCATATACAAAAAAAGAATTTGAAGCAATGATAAAACAAACGCCATTCATAAAAACTGAAATAAAAGAATCAAATATAGGGTTTTATATATACTTGTATAGGCAATGAAAAATCCCATCCACAAGCGGGGGGCATCAGAGCTCAAGTGGATGACGCCCTTTTCATACTGAATGCGAGGCTAGAAACCGACTAAGGCGGCACCTACGGCTCAAAATGGGCGGACGCGGGTACGCGGCAGAGGCTTATGTAGTGGTCGGGATAGCGGACGCGGAACCGGTTGAAGGATGTCTCCTCCGCGCTTTCAAAAACGGCGACACGGAAGACGCTATCTTCATCAAAATAAGGAACGAGGACGGCGATGTGGACATATGTCCGCATGGGGGGGCGCCCCCCGACGGTGTTGATTGCCCCTAAAAAAATGCTACGCGGCTCATTGATTGCAAGCGTGTAGAGGAGAGGGAGGATGCCCTCAAAGCCGAAGCCCGCTTCGTCGAGGTGTCCCGGGTAGCTGCGGATTTGAGTCTCGCGGCCAGCACGGGTCTGAATGGCGCTAAACGGGGCGCTACGCGCCTCAATTTCTTGTAAGTTTGCAAAATCGCTCGACATAAACGCGGTTCCCGCAGCAGCGGCAAGATTTCGCACCCAATCGAGCCCGAAATAAGGGTCGCGGATGCGTTCGAAGGGGCGTGTAAAAGTAGACCCGCGGTTCCCATAGGGTTCCTTGAGCGGTGCAATCGGGAGTTTTTTGCCGCTTATGGGGCTTATCAGAGCGTCGATCACCCATTTGGCGAATCCAGAGCAGTTCAGTCCGTGTTTCTCGCCCTGCTTTTCCAGTGTAGCGATGTAGACATAATCGCCGTTCTCGTCAATCGCGCCGTCATCTCCAAACTCCAGCGTTTTGATTGAGCTGCGGATTTTACGCAGAAACGCGCGTTTTTCGCGGTTATCATCGGGATCCGGCTCGTAGTAGCGGCGGACGGCGGCGGCTGTTTCGCCGGTAAGCGCATCGGTGAGCGGACTCGTAAGCAGGCGTTTAAATTCGATGGGGATGGGCAGCGTCTGCGCGATAAACGCATCGTAGACAACGGCATCCATTTCAGACTTGTGATCGCCGAGCGGACGGAACTGAACATAAGTGTAGCGATCACTACGCAGAAACACCCGGGCGCGAAGCGCCTCCCCGTCGGAGAGCCGCCGTGTGAGGATGAAAGAGCCCTGCGCCCACGCGTTGAAGGCGCCGTTCTGTTCGCGTTCAATGATAATCGAGAATTCATCCGAGCCCGCCCGCCCCTGTTCGGCGCGGATTTGCACACGCTCTCCGCTATCCAGTGTGCGGACGATCGGACGGTGGCGAAGAACGGCGACCGGCGGCTCAATAAACCATGTTTTCGCAAGGGAAAGGCGCAATGCGGAATCGTCGCTCATTTCGGCGATTTTGACATCCTTGGCGGCAAGGGTGCGCAAAGACATCAAGTAGAGAAAAAAGAGAAAAACCGGCTTCGAGCGAAATGACATAGCTTCTTTCAAGTATCGGCAATTTCGAGGAAATATCTAATTATGCTTTCGCATGGGCATGAAAGCGCCTAAGGCGGCGCTTTAGTTTTTGCTTAGGCTTGCCGATAATTGGAGATAATGAGACACTTTTTGGGGATTTGTGCGGTGTTCTGCTTGGCGGGCGCTGCGGGGCTTTTTGGGCTTGGTGAAAAAACGCTGGTAGTTGGCGGGAAAGCGGGGTGGGGCGCGGTCGAGACCTTTGACAATATTACCGAACTGGCGCGTTTGCGTCCCGCGCCGGTGCTGGCGATTTCGTCGGCACGGCGGGAACGCGGGGACAAGCTTGATTTATATCTTTCCTTTGATGAGGGGGATATAAGCCGCTTTAAGGACGGCGCCGGGCGCTATCGGCTGGCGGCGAATAGCGATATCCATGTCGCCGGTCCAAAATGGGCGCGGCGCGGCGCGGGTGCGGCGCTTTTTTCAGGCGTTTCGACAGTTTCCTATCATAACAGGCTGAAAAATACCGCGCCGTTGGTGATAAGCCCCGCGCATAGTTCGGCGTTGCTTGCCCCGGGACGCGCTATCGGCGATTTCAGCATTGAGTTTTTTCTTTTTCCAAACAATGTATCGGGCGGCGAGGAGATTATCAACTGGCAGGCAACGCTTAAAAGTAGCGCGCGGAACATCTCTCAGACTATTGTGTGCGCGATAGCAAAAAACCGGCTTGCCTGGACTTTCGACAACTTTTGGGTTTCGCCGGATAACAAAAACACGAAAAAAATCGAGTTCACTTCGAATAGTCCGCTTGCGCTGAAAGCATGGAGCCATCACCTCGTCCGCTTTGATTCGCAAACGGGGCTGCTTGAATATTTTGTTGACGGCGTCCCCGAAGCCGCGCTCTACACAAGCGCAAACGGGAAAGAAGGGGGCGAGGTCTACACGCCGGTAGCCGGAGAGCGGGGCGCCCTCCTCATCGGTTCCGATTTTACAGGGCTCATTGATGAGTTTATCATTGCGGAGGCATTTTCCGAAATCGGGTCTGTCAGCCGCTACCTCGAAAACGGCGGGCGGGACGACAGGCGGGACGGCGGGCGCATCGAGACAAAGCCCCTTAATTTGGGCGGCTTGAACAGCGCGGTCAAAAAAATTGATGTTTCAGGCGGCAGGGTTAAACTGAGGGTAGGCGTTCCCGACAATCAGCATGAAACAAACGGCGCCTTCCATTTTGCCGATGCCGCGCAGATGCAGTTCTTTGTCCGCGCGGCGAATTCACCGTCCGAACTCGGCGCGAAGGAGTGGAGGACATTCAAAAGTGGCGAAGAGATTTTTTCACTTAGCGGTCCATTCGTGCAGCTAGCCGCCGCATTCTATCCTTCAGGCGATCTGGAAGCCTCACCTTACCTTGAAGAAATAAAAATTGAATACACGGAGCTGGGGGCTCCCGTCCCGCCGGTAAATGTCGTTGCCGTTGCCCGCGATGGGGCGGTCGACCTTTCCTGGAAAGAGCGGCAGCAGGGGAATACGGCGGGCTACCTCGTCTACTATGGGACGAAGGCGGGCGACTATTTCTGTGAGGATGCCGGTCTTGGCGCATCGCCGGTTGATGTGGGGAAGGCGACTCGTTTGCATCTTGATAATCTTAAAAACGGCACCCTATACTTTTTTGCGATTGCCGCCTATGATGAACTAGGAGCGGGGCACGCGGGGGAGTTCAGCCGGGAAGCGAGCGCCCGCCCGCTGGGGATGATTGAGTGAGGCGGGGAGATGGTATGAGTAATTGTAAAAAAAATATCTTTAGACTGAGTATCGTGCTCTGCATGATGTATTTTTTGCAGGTTTCGATTTCCCGAAGCTTTGATACGAGCGGAACTTTGCCTGACGATAAGCTTCTGGAGACGGCGGGGATTGGCGGCATGGCGTATACGGAACTCGAGCTTGCCCAGATGCATGTGGTGAACTACCTCTCGGAGTCTGATATCGTCATCCCGGAGCCTCTGGAATTTTCGGCGCCTCAGACGCTGCTCTACTCCTCATATAAGATTCAGCGCGGAGACATGATCGGGTTTATCGCCGAAGACTTCGGATTAAGCCAGGGGACGCTGATTTCGGTGAACGCAATCAAGAATACGAGGCAGATTTACCCCAACGAAGTGCTGAAAATCCCCAACCAAGACGGCATCATGCACCGGACGGCGGCAAACGACACGATTGGCGCCCTTGCCGAAAAATTCGAAGTTGAGCCTGCCGCGATTATCACGGCAAACGAGCTTTTTTCGGAACGCATCAATGCTAATACCGATATTTTTATCCCCGGAGCAAAGTTAGATTCGACAAAATTGCAGGAAATCAACGGCGACCTGTTTATCTGGCCAATCCGCGGACGGATTACATCGCGTTACGGCTATAGGATAAGCCCGATAAGCGGCGTGCGGACATTCCATACCGGCATCGACATCAGCGGCAACACCGGCGTCCCGATAAAGGCAGCGATGTCGGGGCGCGTCATCTCGGCAGGCTGGAGCGATGTGTTCGGCAACTATGTCGTCATCTCGCATCATTCCAACTACCGCACCCTCTATGGACATTTAAGCGCGTTCAAAACGAAGGGCGGCGCCTACGTCAGGACAGGCGAAACGATAGGCTACGTCGGCAACACCGGGCAGAGCGCCGGCTCCCACCTTCACTTTACCGTCTACAAGAACGGCAAAACGGTAAACCCGCTCATTTTGATGAATTAACGCCTGAGGGGTGTTGCGGTTAAAAGTATCATAATAATAGCGATAAAAATCTGATAACAATCCATTGATTTCAACAAGCGTAAAGGGGGTAAAAGTCGGAAAATCGTCAGGTCTATTAGGCATTTTATTCGCTCCCCATCTTCATAATAATATCCATTGCGTTCTTGCCGTCCGGCGTACCGGTAAAATCGGAATCTTTATCCAGTAAAAAATCAAAAACGGATACGCCGTCGGGACTTATACGCTTGTTCTGAAACAGGGTTTTTTTTGCAAGATACTCATCGTATTCTTCGGATGAAAGTATGCCCCCGGTGTCAGTTTTTTTTGTCAT
>JAITNZ010000023.1 GCA_031290205.1 Spirochaetaceae bacterium | reverse complement strand
ACAGATACACACAGATTAACACAGATGAAGAAAATTGCAGTGTGAAAATCTGTGTGTATCTGTGTCCATCTGTGGACAAATTCTTAATGCGGTCGCCCGCGTAGTTGCGATTTGTTCGTACCGTTCGTGGTTAATTTTCGAATTCGTAATTGCTGAGCGCCAGCGAAAGCCGCTGTTCAGAAGGCGTTATCAGCGCGCCGCGCCGCAAAATTGCGTCGCTACCCCGCCCAATAATAGCACCCGATAGGGTGTTTACGCAATTAATCTAGCACGGCGTAGCGCAGGACAAGTAAACTTTACGCCCCCACTGGGGGGCATAGTGCCCCCCAGACCCCCCGTTAGCAATTTTGAATTTACCACGAAAAATAAAAAATCCCCGCCGCAAGCAGCGGTCGCTGAGGAACAGGCAGGCTCCGATACTGAATTCTTTTTGCCCTTCATATTCGATGTGAAAGGAGTTTTGATACCACACGCCCCCTTGTGAAGCGGGTGTGATTTCATGCCGAGCGTATTAAGAATTTGTCCACAGGGGGATGGCTTTTGGGTGCACTTCCAAATTCTGGGTAAATCAGGCGGCACTATGGTAGTAATCCAGTAGAGGAGGGGGAAGTCTCCCCCTACGCGCCGCAAAATTGCGCCGCTCCCCCCTCGGCGGGGCGCCGCCCCGCAACGCCCCGCTGGGGGGACGAGGTGCCCCCCCAGACCCCCCGTTAGCATTTTAGCTGTCACTTTAGAATTTACCCCGAAAAATAAATTGCACCCCCATATGGCAATAATTGACCGATACCCGATTTAATCCACTGATGAACACAGATTTCAGCTCTCCCATCTCTGTCTATCTGTGTCCATCTGTGGACAAAATCTTATAGCTCCTACGCGGGGATTTCCAGCGGGAGCAGAACCTTATTCGGGCATTGTTCGATGCAGACGCCGCTTGATTTGCACTTGGCGTAGTCGACTTCGGGGATGCCGTTGACCATCGTGATGGCTCCTTCGGGGCATTTTTTGGCGCAGAGTCCGCATTTGCCGCAGCCCCAGTCGCAGGTTTTCTTGACTTCGGGCTTTCTCGTGTTGCGGTTCTGGCAGAATGCCATCGTGCCTTTTCGTGCGCGTGGCACCGCTTTGAGCAGCATCTGCGGACATTCGGCTATGCACATCCCGCAACCGGTGCACTTTGCCCAGTTGATGATGGGGATGCCGCCTTCTCCCATCTTGATGGCGTCGAACTTGCAGACGCTCACGCAGTCGCCGAAGCCGATACAGCCCCAGGAACAAGCCTTCGTGCCATTGGACGAGATTTTTGCGCCTCGGCAGTTTTTTTCGCCGGTGTAGATGCCCTTGTCCTTCGCGTGGTCGCAGCTGCCCCGACAGGCGAGGACGGCAACCTTCGGGGTAACGTCGGCGCTCCCGCCAACGAGGGCGGCGCGCTTTTTCGTGTTTTCCGCGTCGGAGACCGTGCACTTGGTTGGCTCAGCCTCGTGCGCGGCGACGGCGCCGGCAAAACCGTCGCAGCCGGGAAAGCCGCAAGCGCCGCAGTTCGCTCCGGGAAGCGTTTCGCGGATAAGACCGACCAGCACATCAGTTTCGACGTGGAAGACTTTGCGGAAGATGCCGAGGAGGATACCCAAAATCAGGGCAAGAGACGCGGCAAAAATCGCGGTTATTACAATTGTATTCATTTCAACTACCTCACTTTACCAGACCGGCTAGACCCATGAACGCCATTGCGAGGAGGGACGCCGACACAAAGAGGACGGGCGTTCCTTTCATAAAGGCGGGGAGCGGACTCGTTTTAATACGGCTGCGGACACCCGCCAGGAGCAGAAGCGCCAGGAGGAAGCCGAGGGCTACGCCGAGGGCGTAGACGAGCGATTCGCCAAAGTTATACGAACGCGAAATATTGTTCAGCGTAACATAGAGAATCGCGCAGTTTGTCGTTATCAGCGCCAGATAGATGCCCATCGAGCTGTAGAGCCCGGGGACGCACTTCTTGAGGTAGAACTCGACAAGCTGGACGAGCGAGGCGATAACGAGTATGAAGCCGAGCGTCTGAAGGAACACGAGCCCGAGCGGCTCGAGGACAAAACGATAAATGGGCCAGGTAACGCAGGTTGCCAGCACGGTAACGAACGTCACCGCTATGCCCATACCGACCGACTTGTTTACATCGGTTGACATACCGATGAAGGGACAGAGGGCAAGAAAGCTCATAAAAACAATGTTATCGCTTAAAAAAGCCTTAAAAAAGATTGAAAATAAGTTCATCAGCAGCACCCCATTTTGTCTCTGTTTACCGGAGCGGCGCTGAGCCGTGCCTTCATAAAGAGACCTAGACTGATAAAGAGGCCAAATATAAAGAAGCCTCCCGGCGGCAACGCGAAGAAGAGTATCGGCGTGTAGCCGTCTCCCAGCACATTGTAGCCCAAAATCGACCCGTTACCGAGCAGCTCCCGCACAAGCGAAATCGCCGCCAGCACCCACGTATAGCCCAGCCCCATTCCGAGAGCGTCGGGAATCACCTGAACGAGCGGCACTTTCGACGCAAACGCCTCGACACGCCCCATGATGATACAGTTTACGACGATCAGCGGAATGAAGAGCCCCATGCTCGCCGAAAGATCGGGGAAGTAGGCTTGCAGCACATAGTCGATGACGGTGGTAAACGCCGCGATGACGATGATGAATATCGGTATGCGCACCGACGAGGGTATCAGTTTTTTGAACAGACCGATAACCAGTTCGGATGCCAGGAGGACGAAGGTCATCGAGAGCCCCATGCCGATGCCGTTAGAGACCGCAGTGGTAACCGCCAAGCTCGAACAGAGCCCAATCATCAAAATCAAGAGCGGATTTTCTTTAACAAGCCCGTTGCAAAATATTGTTGCTAATTTTTTCATTGTGCACCTCCGTTTTCAAGTGCCTGAGGCACCGCCGGTACCGCCTGAAGCTCCACTTCGGGCGCCGCTTCAGGCGACGCCTCAGGCGCCGTGTTGCCGGCAACGCCGTTTTGTGCAAGCCACGCGCTGCCCGCTTTCCCAGCCTCAGACACGAGCAGCGAGACGGCGCGGCTCGTGATCGTCGCCGCCGTTATCGCGTTGACCGCCCCGCCGTCTTTCTTCACCGTGATATTGTCGTTCACGCTCATTCCGGTAAACTGCCCGTAAAAGGTCTTCGTGTTCGCCGGTTTATCAATAAAGTAGGTCGGGGACGAGGCATTCGCGCCGAGTCCCGGGGTGTCGGTATTTTGCAGGATACGGACGCCGGTAATTTTTCCGTTCGTGCCGACGCCGACCAGCGCCGTTATCGTATCGTTAAAGCCGGTATCCGAGGCGTTAAGCGCGATGCCGATAGCGGCGCCGCCCTTCGTTGCCCTGTACGCGTCGCCGAAATTCACCGCCGGATTGCCGCTTTCAAGTTTCCCGCTAATCGGGGGAAAGCTGTCGGCATCGGGGAAAATCTCTTTCAGCGCACTGTTCAGTTTTTCGGCTTTATTCACCGCAATCGTCTCTTTCGTGCCGTCATAGACGAACGCCAGCCCTACACAGGCTACCGTCGCGAATATGATGATGGCGGCGATCATTTTTATCATGTCGCTCATTTTGCTCCCTCCTTCGCGCCCTTTTTCGGCGCCGCAAACCCGTATTTTTTATGCAACAGCCCGTTCAAGAAGGGCGTCGCCGCATTCATAATCAGGATGCTGAACATCACGCCTTCAGGGTAGTTGCCGAACTTTCGTATCAGCACGACGATGAGCCCCGCGCCAATGCCGAAAATCAGCTTGCCCGCGCCGGTAACCGGCGTCGTCGTGTAGTCCGTCGCCATAAACACCGCGCCGAACACAAGCCCGCCGGAAAGCAGCGTGAAAATCGGGTTCAGCCCGACGACCAGCGAGAAGACGAACGCCGAAGCGAGCATCCCGACCGGCGCGCGCCAGTCAATGGTCTTGGTAATAAGGAGGAATATGCCGCCTAAGAGTATCAGCAAGACTGATGTTTCGCCGATGCAGCCCGCGTAGTTCCCCAAGAATAAGTCCTTGAACATATCCCCGTAGGAGCCGGCGTGGAGGCTGGACTCAACGGCGCCGAGCGTACCCGACGCGTGGGAAATCCCGTCCGCCGTTGCCGTGACTCCTTCCTTCAAAATACCGAGCGGCGTCGCCGTCGTGAAGGCGTCGAGAATCGCCGGGTCGGCGTTGTTGAATAAGAGCGGCGTGTGTATCCCCGTCGGCTTGAGCCAGGTGGTAAGCGCCGCCGGAAAGCTCATCAAGAGGAATGCGCGCCCGATGAGCGCCGGATTGAAGACGTTCCCCCCGAGCCCGCCGAAAAATTCCTTCGCGACGATGATCGCGAAGAGTGCGCCGAGAGCCGTCATCCAGAGCGGCGTCGACGGCGGGAGGACGAGGGCGAGGAGCAAGCCGGTTACGACTGCCGAACAGTCCTTAATCCGAATATCTTGCCGGGTGATGCGCCTGAAAAGCGCCTCGCCAATGACCGCCGAGGCGACCGCGACGACGATGTTGAGCAGCGCGCTTATCCCGAAGAGCACCACGCCGAAGACCGTTGCCGGTAACAGCGCGATAATCACCCGCGACATGATGGCGGGCACATTGTCGCTACGCACGACATGAGGGCTGGATTGCAGCCAGAGCAGTTTGGGTTTATTTTCGTTTTCTGCCATATTTTCCTCCTACCCCTTTGCCTTTGCGGCTTCTTCTTTTGCTTTGGCGGCAGCAGCTTTTGCCGCAATATGGTTGCGCAGCTTGAACTTGCCGACCCGAAAACGCTGAACGAGGCGTATCCGCGCCGGACAGTTGAACGTGCAGGAACCACATTCGATACAGTCCATCAGCCCGATTTTCTCCGCTTCGTCAAAGTCCGCCGCTTCCAGCGCATTGTTCATCAGCACCGGATAGAGGCGCATACTACAGTCTTTGATACAGCGCCCGCACCGGATACAGTAGCCTTCCGCATCGGCGTAGGTTTCCGCCGCCGTCAAAAAATTGATGCCCGACGTGTTCTTCTGAATCGGAATGTTGAGGTGGGGAACGGCGACGCCCATCATCGGTCCGCCGAAGATGATTTTTTCGAGTGTGCCGTAATCGACCCCAAAATATTCGGGGGGTAAATCCGCCAGAATCGTGCCGATGGGGGCAACGATATTCCGCGGAGTGCCGCAGGCGCCGCCGGAAACGGTCAGCCCGCGCTTGATGAGCGGGCGCCCGTGGTTGCTCCACTCGTTTTTGTCGATGTCCCAGACATTGAACGCTTCGGAAACCGCTATCAGGCTGGCAACGTTCTGCACGATGCAGCC
>JAITNZ010000009.1 GCA_031290205.1 Spirochaetaceae bacterium | reverse complement strand
CCCCCCCCCGCCCCGCCCCCCCAAATGAACCATTAAAAATGAGAAAGGAGCAATGTTTTTTGCCTATACAGGCTGATTTTCGCTTTGCTGGCTGAGTACACCAAATAAAAGCGACAGGGGAGCCGCTAAAAGCGTGAAACTTGCGAAAAAAATACTGCTTTGAACGACATATTTAAGAGTCCCAACCGTCATAATCTGTATTCTAGCAGATTGAAAAAAAATGTCAAGGGGGGTGTCAATAATGGGGGAAGACTTTCTGCAGTCAGCGTTACCCTTGACATTATTTCTATATATGTGCTATATCAAATATATGCACGGTGACGTATACTACTAGGATAGATTTGTTTGCAATCGCGACAAGGCTTCACGGCAGGTATATAACCGTTTCGCTTATATACAGGGATGATTTGATACGGATAATTTCGGCGCGAAAAGCAGAACCGCACGAAGTAAGGAGTTATAATGCTAACATCGAATCGAACTTTAGAGGAAAGGATGAAAATTGATGCGGAATTGGCGGAGATGGATAAATACCCGATTGATTTTTCTGATATACCGCCGATGAAGGATGAGGACATACCACGGATTAGATTTGGGCATGAGCGATTCTTAAAAATGCTGCCGCCGGATATTCTTGCTGAAATGCTGCGCCGCCGCCTTGAGGAAATTGCTTCGGGCAAGTTCACACCAAAAAACTAGCTGCTCCCTTTTTCGAGGGGGGCGTTGCGGGGGGATAATCCCCCCGCAGAGGGGGTAGCGACAGACCGCGCAGCGGGCTGGCGCGTAGGGGGAGACTTCCCCCTCCTCCCCCATTATCCTCCCTCTTCCTCCCTTTTGTCGAAAAGCCCTATTGACATATTGGGCGGTTTCTGTCAGGATGCAAATAAAGAGGTAAAAATGCGGAAGATTATTCAATTTATCACAGAATGTAAAAGCGAACTTAAAAAAGTTATCTGGCCATCCCGCGATGATGTTATTAGCTCTGTCAAAGTGGTTATAATATCCACAATAATCATTGCCGGCATTTTGGGTTTCGTGGATTTTGTACTGCTTTTGGGCGTGCAGAAAATTTTTTAAGAGGAAAGGGAGATTATGGCATCCGCTTGGTATGTGCTTCAAGTATATTCGGGATATGAAAATAAAATAGAAAAAACCATCCGCATGATGCTCGATCAGGGTGAGCTTGACAAGGGGGTCATCCGCGACATAAAAGTTCCGATCGAAACGGTAACCGATGTCAAAGACGGGAAAAAGCGTACGCAAACGAGAAAGTTCTTTCCCGGTTATATCCTCGTTGAACTTGATCTTCCTCAGACTGGATGGATGATAACTTGTTCGGCTCTAAAAAAAATTCAGGGTGTTTCAGGCTTTGTCGGAACGACGCAGGACAAGCGTCCCGGTCCGCTAAGCGCGAACGAAGCACGTGAAATTTTGCAAAAATCCGGCGAAATTAAAGGCGAAAAACCGGTTCGCGCACGGCAGTCCTTCTCGGTAGGCGAGCAGATTAAGATTACCGGCGGACCTTTCGAGTCGTTTACCGGAACGATAGAGGAAGTCAACGCCGAAAAGAACAAACTCAAGGTAATGGTAGGCATATTCGGGAGGAATACTCCCGTCGAAGTTGATATTTTGCAAGTCGAGAAGGTGTAAGTTGATGCGCGTCCGCGCCGCCTTACTGTTTTTTTCCCTTTCACTGATTTTTTCTCCTTTTCGATTAAGTGCGCAGGATATTGATGCTCCCGATGCCGATTCCCCCGCCGCCGATACCCCTGAGCTTGCCGCAGATTCGCCACAAGAGGCTGAAAAACCGGCTGTAGACGAAAATCGTATCAATCTGGATATAAAAACATCCACCCTCTTGGAACTTGCCGAATGGGGGAAAGAATTAGGCTTGGGCGAAGGCGGCGCCAGACCCGAACTTGAAGCGCGTATCAGGGAGCACTATGGGGTAAGCGTCCCCGCAACGGAAGGCGAACAGCGGATCGTTACGATAGAAAAAGCGCGCAGCACTGAATACTTTACCCTTAAATCGGTGGACGAAGAATACGCCCGTCTTGCCGGGGGCGTTCAACTTAGCTTAAAAGACGGGGATACTCTCCATAAAATTACCGCGTGGAATATACTCTATAACCGGACGAGGAGTATTCTCTATGCTACCGGCGATGTTGAGTATATAAAAGATCAAGGCGGCACCATAGAAACAACAAAAAGCGAGGCTATCATCATCAATATTGATAGTTGGGCGGGTGATTTTATCAACACTGTTATGGATCAGGGAATGTCGGGGAGCACGACAGCTTACCGCTTTGCCGGTGAAGTAATTTCTCAAACGGGAAGCGAAACAACCGTTTTGAAGCAGGCGGTAATCAGCAATGCGTCTGCGGAAGAGCCCTACTGGTCATTGAATGCGACCCGTCTTTGGTTGTTCCCCGGCGCCGATTGGGCTGTATTTAACGCCGTCCTCAAAGTGGGGGAAGTTCCTGTTTTTTGGCTGCCTTTTTTTCCGTATCCGGCGGATGAAATTCTCTTCCATCCTGCGCTGGGAACACGGACACGCGAAGGCGCGTATATTCAAACAACGACCTATCTTTTGGGGCGGAAAGCAGGCAGCTCAAGTTCCTCAAGTTCGTTTTCCGCAATACTAGGATCCGATGCGGGGATGGAGCGGGTGCGGGAGGGCTTGTTCCTTAGGTCAACCGGGAAAAAAGACACCAGTCCAAATGACAAAATACTAGCGCTGATGCTCGATGCCTATGCTAATCTGGGCTTCTATACGGGAGTTAATTTTATTCATCCGGGTTCATGGATATTTAGTAGTATAAACATATCGGGAGGATTTGGGTGGACAAAAACGATACACGGTAGCACCAGTTTTTGGACGCCGTACGACAAGGACTCCGATTTGGAGGAGGAGTGGAATAATTCATATCTTTTTGGAACGGAAGTTCCATTTCGATACCGGCTTAACGCATCGGTAAACATCAGCGGAAAACATGGAGCGATAGACTTAAAATTTCCTTTTTATTCCGATCCGTTTATTGATTATGATGTTATGTCCCGTTCGGAAGATTTTAATTGGATAAGCCTTCTTATGTCCCAGAATGAGCCTGTTGTCTGGCCACCTTCAACAACGCTTGGTTCGTATTCATGGAGTATTAATGCTCGTCCGAGTTTATCGTTTACCTTGTTAGCTCCCTATCTTTCCAGTTTTTCTATTTCAAGTATTTCAAGCGTCCTGACGTTTATTCCTTCTGAAAACACAACTGATACGAGTCTCGATTTTAGAACGTATTCACCGGAACGGCGCTTTTTTACTCCCGATAAATTAACGGCATACTCAATTTCGGCAACATTAAGCGGCACCCCCCTAACCATAGGAGGCAGCACATCGACTGCCGAGCCTGAAACACCGCAATATCCTCTTAAAGACATAGGAGAGCCTCTATCGCCTTGGGTGAATGAAGCGGGCGTTGTTGCGGAATCAAATCGTTCAAGAGGTAGCAATGAGTTTAATCTTGCTCCGCCGGCATTAGCTCAAAGCTGGACGCTTCCGAGCAGCAGCGCACTCAAGCTTTCTATTCAGTATAATCTGAACCCTGCTTCCACAACGGAATTCCAGTTTCTAAAAAGCACGGAAGACCCCGAAGATGTTAAGTGGGGTGATTACCAGCACATACTGACGAATTTTGTCATGAACGGTTCAACGACATTTAACCTTACGGAGGCAACGCATAATTTATTTTCCATTTCGGCAGGATTTACGGGTTCGTATCAATGGCAGAATCATACTTATATCAGTGATAAACTGACAGATACTGAAATTATTGCCTTACACCGTACAGACTATCGGGGAAGGCAGTGGACGATTAACTCAACATACAAGACGCAGATAAATCCATTTTACTGGAGCGATACATGGAAGACGAGCAGCTTTCAATGGAGTTTAACGAGTCTTGTGGCAAAATCAGTATTTGATGAAGAGCAGTATACCAAGGATCTAGCTTTGAATCCTGCAAATCCCGATAGAATTGCACCCCAATGGAAAGAGGATTACATGGATTGGACAAAAGAAAAGATCAGCGCGCATACGGTAAGCGCGAATTTCGGTGCGAATGTCCTCGACAAGATGCAAAATCTTACCTTTTCCGCGAACCTGCCGCCCTTATACCAGTCGTATAGCGCCGGTGTAACGACTCGTATATGGATTAGCGAAACCAATGCGACAATGCAAGTTCAGGAGGATACTGATGAAAATAAAAATGCCGGCAAGGTCGAGTATCATTATATAAGCGGGTATATTTTCCGCCCGCTCAATCTTACTGAAACACTGAATTTTGGAACATCAAAATCAATGCGTATATACGGAGTATACGATTCCGAGCTTACTGAATGGACAAATGTAACCGCGAGTCTTACGTTATGGACATTCTCAACTTCCTTTAATGCACGGCGGATGAGGCGCTGGGATTACGATGATACCGACGGACAACAGGGCTGGAAGCAAAATGCGTCGGATCCGGAAAACCTACAACCCGAAAGCTGGACATTAAGCTGGGCGCCCAGCTATAAATTCGATTCATTATTCGGCGGATACCTGTCGCTTTCGTTTAATATCAATACGAATATGACCCTTGATTTACAACGCTATACCTATTCAAAATTCTCTTTCGCCTTAAATATTACTTTAGGGATAACTAAGTTTCTTGATTTTACCATGGGCATGACATCTGAAAATCAATATATATACCGGTATTTACAGGACCTGCCCATCTTCGATAAAGAGATACGCGACAAGATCAATCCAATTATCAATAATCAGGGGCTTGAAACGAATTTCTTTCTTGATCTTATCAATTCGTTTCGCTTTGACGATGATAAACTGCGTGCAAATTCGGGTTTTAAATTGAAGTCGCTTAATTTTTCCGCCGTTCACCACCTAGGCGATTGGGATGCGAAATTTACCGCAACAGTTACCCCTTACTTAGATCAAAGCGTTCCCGTAGCGGAACGCAAATACACATTCAGGACATCGTTTTCTTTCCTTGTCCAGTGGGTGCCCCTTGCCGAAGTTAAAACAGAGGTATACTACGAAAATGAAAAATACCGCCATGTATCAACAACACTGAAGTAGTCGGACGGAGAGCGTTTCAGAGGGACGCCCTTCGGGGGAAACTTGACATAAGGCGTCTGTTATTGTATATATCAATGTATGAAGCGTGCTGTTTTCCCCGGTTCTTTCGACCCGCCGACATTTGGGCATCTCGATATTATCGAGCGTGGAAGCCGGATTTTTGATGAACTTATCGTGGTTGTTGCGGAAAATCCGGCAAAGAATAATTTGTTTTCTGCCGAAGAACGCTGTGCAATGATACGCAGATTAACTGAAAAAATCAAAAATGCGTCGGTTGATATATGCCCCGCCTCGTTGTTACTTGTTGATTTTTTACGTCAAAAAAATATTGATTTTATTGTCCGCGGTTTGCGTGACTATGACGATTGGAAAGAAGAAAGCGAGCTGGCTTCCGTGAACAAAATATTAAGCGCCGGCAAAAAAACAGCCGAGGCAGTCCCTGTGTATCCGGGTGTAGAGACTGTGTTTTTATCAACAAGACCGGAGCTTTCTGTTATCAGCTCGTCCGCCGTGCGGACAATTGCATGTTTTAATGGCGATTTATCATTTTTTATCCCCGCCGAAGTAGCGACCGCCATCCATAAAAAAATGAAGGGGAACCATGAATAAAACCACATATATTCGTGTTGTTCGTGAGGTTCGTGGTTAAATATTTTAGAGGATGAGGAGCAAAAAATATGAAAACAGAATTGCGGTTTAGGGTTCGTTCGTATGAATGTGATAGTTACCATCATGTGAATAACGCGGTCTATTTGCATTACTTGGAATATGCGCGTTATGAGTTTTTGCGGGATATAGGATTTGACTATAAAGCGATGCTGAGCGAAGGCTATGGAGTGTATATTTCGCGTGTCGAGATTAGTTATAAAAAACCGGCGTTTACCGATGACGAACTGCTTGTTGAATCGCTACCCATAAAAAAAGGCGCGGTAAGCGGGGTGATAGCGCAAAGAATCAGCCGCAACGGCGAGACCATAGTCGAAGCAAAAGTTACATGGGCTTTTGTTGACAAAAACGGCGTCCCCGCACGTATCCCAAAAGTATATGATGTGCCCGGCTTATCGCCTGAATCAAATTAACGTATTCATCCCATGCGTTGGCTTCTTCGTCGGTCATGCCGGTCATCTTTTCAATTACGTTCATAATTACTCCTCAGTTTAAGAGCTGAAAATATTTAGGCTCAACGGCATAGCATGAAACACATTCAATCTGCCTTCGCCGAATTCGTTGTAGATCAACTCAGTAGGATTCGCATACCCCATCCATCGCCTTTTGGCAGCTCCCAAAAAAACCGCTGGTATTTACCGGCGGACACTCACATTCTCTTCTTCCCCCCTCACCCGCACCTGCAATTCCGACAGGCGCAGCGCACTGACTGACGGGGCTTCCGTGCCATAGAGCGCGGCGACTTCTGCGGGGGGGCGTAGGCTGAGGATGCGGCGTCCCGCGGTGGCGGCGGCTTGGAGTAAAAAAATGTTTTCCTGATTGAAGGCGCCGACGGGGAAGCCTGAGTCGATTATGAAGGCGGCGGTCTGCACGAGCGACTGGGCTGCTTCCACGGCGGCGGGGCTGATGGCGTTAAAACTTTCTGCCGAGAGCACGGTGAGTTTCAAGGCGCAGGCGAGCCGAAAGTCTATGTCGTTCTGGTGCAAGATTCCGGTGGTAACGGCGAAGCCCAGTCGGGAGAGCAGCCGGTAGACAGGCGTCCCAGTTCCCCCCCCCGCCACCACCAGTGCCTGAGGCAACACCAGCTCCTGCTTTGAGTCGCCTATTTCATTTCGAAGGCAAGGCATGAAAGTGCCTGTGGCACCTGAAGGCGCCTGTGGCGCCCCGTGGCACTCGAGGGCGCCGAGGAGGGGGTCGTAGGAGGCGCCGTCTAGTTCAAAAAACTTTTCGATGGTATGTTCGCCGATGATCTCTTCGGGGGCGCCGCAAGCGGCGACTTTCCCGTCTTTGACGAGGAGCATGATCTGGCAGGTTTTAAGCGCCAAGTCGATGTCGTGCATGGAGAGGATGACGGTAAGCCCTTTTTCGCGAGCAAGCCGATTGAGGATGCGAATCACTTCGACCTTGTGTTTTATGTCGAGGTGGCTTGTCGGTTCGTCGAGTATGATGATGCGGGGTTCTTGGCAGAGGGCGCGGGCGATCATCACTTTTTGTTTTTCGCCGTCGCTAAGGCTTGAAAAGCGCCGCTCCGCCAGATTCGCCGCTCCGACGAGGCGCAGACATTCATGCACGATGCGGCGGTCGTCGGGCGAAAGTTTGCCGAAGAAGCCGGTGTGCGGCGTCCGTCCCATTGCGGCGAGCTCGAAGGCGCTGGTCATGGGGAGGGCGATTTTTTCGGTAAGCACGACGGCAATTTCTTTGGCTTTGAGCGCGGGCTTGACCTGCCGGATATTTTCGCCGCCGAGCCGCACCTCACCCTGCACGGGGGGGAGCAAACCGGCAAGGGTGCGGAGTATCGTTGATTTTCCCGCGCCGTTGGGACCTATCACGCAGATTACCTGTCCGGGGAGCGCGGCGAGGTTCAGATTTCGCACGACCGCCCTGTTGTCGTAGCCCGCGTGCAGTTCGTGCGCACTGAGTATCGGCTTCATTGTGCTCTCCGCGTGAGGAGCCAGACGACGATGGGCGCGCCTGCGAGGGCGGTAACGGCGCCCAGGGGGATTTCGACGGGCGCCATGATCGTTCGGGCGATGAAGTCGCAGAGCCCTGCCATGAGGGCGCCGCCTAATATCACGGCGGGTATCAGAATCCGGCTGTTTGAAGTGTGCATCAGAATCCGGCAGATGTGGGGGACTGCCAACCCGATGAACGAGATGGGACCGGCGAAGGCGCTTGTGGCGGCGGTGAGGACGCTGGAAATCAGTATCAGCTCTGTGCGCAAGAGCTTTGCGTTCACGCCCATGCTCGCCGCGTAGCGTTCACCCATGCCCAGCGCGTTGAGTGGTTTTGCCAGGAGGAAGGTAAAGCCGAGCATGGGGAGGACGATGGCGTAGAGGATGCGGACTTGCTGCCAGGTAAAGCCGGAAAAGCTCCCCATAGACCAGAGTGAGAAGCGGGCTATCTGTTCTTTGTCGGCAAAGGCGCTGAGGATGTTGGTGAGCGCTCCGCAGAGGTAGCCCGCCATGAGTCCGATGACAAGCAAGGTGATGATGCTTTTTACCCGCCGTGCGGCGAAGAGCACCACCGCCATGACGAGCATCGCGCCGGCGAATGCGCCTGCAAACGAAAGGAGGGGCGAGATGTGCTTGAGCCCGAAGGTCCAGCCGCCCATGATCACCATGCCGACGAAGAGCATGGAGCCTGACGAAATCCCCAGCACGTAGGGTTCGACAATGGGGTTGTTAAAAAAGGTCTGCAAGAGGAGCCCCGCGATGGCGATTGCCGCCCCGCCGGCTATGGAGGCAAGCGCGCGCGGTAGGCGTATCTTCTGGATGATAAGGTAGTTTGCCTCGTGAGCATCGCCTGCACCGCCTGCACCGAAGAGGGTGTCGACGATCTCGGTGAACGTCATGTTCGTGGAGCCGAATCCTATGTTGAGGAGGAAGACCACGAGGAGCGCGGCGGCGAGGAGGGCAAACCAGAGGGTGGTGCGGGCGCTACCTTTCATGCTATTCAGCGCCCCCCCCCCCGTTGGTGTCTACCGGCTCAGTGCCCAATGCACTATCCGGCAGCACGGTATAGAAGGTGAGCTCTCTATCAGGGAGCAGTTCGGGATGAAATATCGACACGACATCCTCAAACTTTACATCGAGGGCGGCGCTGTTCATAAAATAACCTTTTGACTGCACATAGATTTTATTATTCTTGAATGATTTGAATTCACTGATGAGGGGGACTTCCTCTGCAAGCGCTTTTTTGTCCGGCATCCAATTGATCATCGCGTTATACATAAGTATATCGGCGTCTTTCGCTTTGCTAAAAAACTCCTCCATGCTGATTCGCACGTTGACGTTCCCGGGCAGCTTTTCGAGGAAATACCGTCCGCCGGCTTTTTCAAGTTCCTTCGCGGTGGTAGCTTCACCCCCTTGAACGGTTACGTTTCCCTGAAAAACATTGGCAAACGCGACGAGGGGTTTTTTATCTTCCGGTATTTCGGAAGTCATGCGGCTTAGTGTACGCAGACGTTCACATTTTTTTTCATAGATGGCACCGGCTTCCTCATCAAGATTATAAAAAGCGGCAAAGAATTTTATCCATTCCAATCCAGCCTCATTGGATTCTTCCAAAAATTCGGATACCTCCATATAGCTCATTCCTAGTTCATCAAGTTTTGGAAAGAGTTTTGTGCTGCTCTCGTATCCAGAGCTTGAAAAAACCATATCGGGTTTGAGCGCGGCAACCGCTTCAATATTGACGCTCGTCTGCATAGTCCAGGGAATGTATTGAATCTGCCCTCGCTTAAAGCGTTCGATAATCGGCTGAATCGTCCAGTCGTCTTCTGCGCTCATAACTGCCGCTATGCTGTCTAAAACGTGTTCGTTTTCCAGGGCGAGCAGCAAGCCCACATGGGTTGTTGACATAAAAAACGCCCGCTGTATCGGCGTCCGTACCACCTTTTTGTCTCTGTAGGCGACAGGGACGGCGGCTTCACGCGGAACGAGGAGGAGCTCGTTTCCCTCGCTGTCGCTGACGAGTTTTACTCCATCCGCCATATACTCAATGCTGAACAGCTTCGCGTTCATCGCGGAGAGGCTGCCTTCATATTTCGATTGCCCATCCTCATTTTTATTTTTCGCACATGAAGAAAGAAAAATAATAAGCACTAACGGCACAAACCACACGAACCTAAGATAGGTTTTGGGGGGTCGGTTTTGGGGTTTGAGGGCTGTTTCCCTCGTCTTGAATCTTAAACTAATTTTTTTCATCATCATACCTCATACTACATTTACATTCCTTCGACAGACTCAGGAAACGAAGCCCATCACTAATCACTAATCACTAACCACTAATCCCCCCGTTCTCTTATTGAACTGAAGGCATAAAAGTGCCCTAGGCACCGCTACTCGGCGTGGGTGCAGAGGCGGATGGCGACCGGCATGAGCACGATGATATAGGCGACGAGCACGAGGGGCGCGGCAAAACTTTCGGGCGATATAAAACCTTCGCGTAGGGCGCGCACTGCCTGCGTGAGGGGCAGCACCTTAAATACCGAGCGCAACAGGGCGGGAAATTTTTCTAACGGGAAAAAAGTTCCGCACAAAAAAGACATCGGGGTTATCACAAAGTTAGAGAGCTTTGCCATACCGGCATGGGATTTGACGAGTATCCCTGCAATAAAGCCGATGGTCGAAAATACATAACAGTTCAGCACGATGACGAGGATGAAAAACCAATCGATTTTAAGCGGCGCGTTAAAAATGAGGGACAGCAAAAACAGCAAGGCGGCGCCGTAGAGGCTGCGCAACACGTTTGCCGTGATGCGGGCGATGGTGAACACGCTCATTTTAACCGGCGATGTCATAAGCGACTCGAAGGTTTTGAGGTAAATCCGCGCCATGTTCAGGTCGTTAGCAATGACGCCGAAGCCGTTAGTCATCGCGTTCATTGCGATAATGCCGGGCATGACAAACACAATGTAAGAGGCGCCGTTGACCTCAATCGAATCGCCAAGCCCCCAGCCGAAAGCAATCAGGTAAAGCAATGGTCCCATGATGGTACTCAGGCTTATGCTGATAAACTTGCTCTTGAAATCGAGCGATTCCTTCCAAAGTATTGCGCCAAATTGCATACTAGCTCGCATGAGAATCCTCCAGCCGTTTATGCGTTAGCAACACGAAGGCATCTTCAAGGTTCGCCTCGCGCACTTTGCAGTCGCCGGGCGTCTGTTGCGCCGCCGCGAGCGCCTCGTCCCTCGTTTGAAAAAAATCTTGCGCCGTCTCGCCGTTCTGGAAATGTTCAAGCACAAAATTTCCCGCTTGGGAAATCACCTCCTGCGGCGTGCCTGTTTTTTTAAGGAGCCCCTCGTCAATCATGCCGACCCGTCGACAGAGCGTTTGCGCTTCTTCGAGATAATGAGTGGTGAGGAAAATCGTCAGCCCCTCGGCGTTAAGGCGGCGGAGGAGGTCCCAGATTTTACGCCGCCACGCCGCGTCAAGCCCTGTGGTCGGCTCGTCAAGCAACAGAATATCGGGGGAGTGCATGAGGGCTTTGGCTATCATCAGTTTACGCTGCATACCGCCTGAAAACGTTTTCGCCTTGTCGTGCTGCCGTTCCCCCAGATCCGCAAAGGCAAGCAGCTCTTCGGTCCGCCTGCGCCGCCGCTCTCGCGGCATGCCGTAAAGACGCCCGTGGTATTCGAGGTTTTGCCGTGCGGAAAGCTCCCCTTCCAAATTGGAATACTGGGGAACGATGCCCAAGCGCTGTTTTATGGCGGCACAATCCCGGGCTATCAGAGCGCCGTCAATCGTTATCGTGCCGGAACTGAGGGGGGTGAGCGTGGTGGTCATCCGTAAGAGCGTGGTCTTTCCCGCGCCGTTTGGTCCCAAAAGCCCGAAAAACTCCCCCCGTCCGATTTCCATGCTCAATTTTTTTACCGCGTTTATTTCGCCATATTTTTTGCATACATCGCTGTAAACTATCATTATCTCTCCAAAATCTCTCCAATGCGCCGATTAACGAATGAAAATCCACTGGACACACGGACAAAAGAGTGTTTTTAGGAAGGAATGAATGAAGAACGAGACGTGGCTATGCGGCAACGGCAAGACCTCACCCAGCCCTTCGTCCGAGGGGTTCAGGTGGAGGCACAAAGATCGTCTCCCGGCTTCCGGATCATCTTACTTACGGCGCCTTCTCATAGAATATCCGCAATTTTTTTCAAAGTTTAAAAATGCGTCCACACTACAATGGCTTACCGAGCCCGCTATGCGCAAACTCACTGCCGTTTTCATCCCCGGTTACGGTGGCGGGACCGCTGCGGGATTGCACCGCATTCCAAACCCCTATGCCATGCCACAATACTAGCATGAGAGATGAGTTAAAGTCAATACCTTCAGTGCCTCCCCATTTGCGCTACCCCCCGCGATTTTCAATCGCGGGGTCCGGGCGGGGCGGGTGAGGCTTGCCGAAAAACAGGCACCCATTTCCTAAGCAAGTACTTTTCCTCGTCGGACGCATTTTCCGCCACTTAGGAAAAGCATTGCCGAATGTCGGCAAATAGCCGACTAAATACGTTTACCAGTGAATTTTTTCGGCAAACCTCACCCGCCCCGCCCGGCTACGTGTCGAGGAACATCCTCCTGTAGCCCAAGCGGGGAGGGCTTCCCGACGAACTGGGTGGGCGGCGCGTTTTCTGCCTAACAGTAAAGCCCAACAGTGGGGTGCGCGGTTACGTGCATGGCAGTGGGCGCTGCGCGTAGCGCGGGCTCCGCGGCTTGGGGCGGGGGGGGGAACCTCACCGAAAAACAGGCGCCCATTTCCTAAGCAAGTCGTTATCCTCGACGGACGCATTTTCCGCCACTTAGGAAAAGCATTGCCGAATGTCGGCAAATAGCCGACTAAATTCGTTTACCAGTGAATTTTTTCGGCAAACCTCACCCGCCCCGCCCGGCTACGTGTCGAGGAACATCCTCCTGTAGCCCAAGCGGGGAGGGCTTCCCGACGAACTGGGTGG
>JAITNZ010000263.1 GCA_031290205.1 Spirochaetaceae bacterium | reverse complement strand
TATCTGTGGACATTCTTCTTCCGTATTTTCAAATTGTCCGCGAATGGACGCGAATGCACACGAATAAAACGAATAAATTAGCGCACAATTCTTACGATTTCTGCCTTGTTTATCACCATCACCATTATTCATATTCATTTCGTCTTCCGTTCGTGTTGTTCGTGAGGTTCGTGGTTGAATTCGGAACTGCTGCGCGTACCTGAGAAAGCCTTCCCCAAATGCCTGTTGCGGATTAAACTAAAAGTTTAATATTTGACACTCTGTGTATTTATTGCATTAAAAACAACAAATGGTGATGATATTTTATGCCCCTCACTAACAGAACTGATATTCTCAAGGCTCGATTTGGAGATAACCTAAGGATTATTCGCACAAAATCAAAATTATCCCAATTAAAACTCGCGATGAGGATAGGGCTTAGCCATAATTTTATCAATGACATTGAGAGGGGAAGAAAAAGCGCGTCATTTGGAACTATCGCCGCCCTGTCGGAAGCCCTGAAAGTCGATGCCTGCCAGTTTTTTATGCCCATTGAAGACAAACCGGGCGAGGATAATTACGACGGACGCTATCCCGACCATATTGAAGGGCTCTTAAAAGCAGTGGAAGACATTAAAGACCATTACAACCAATAACTCCCTGCTTGTGCCGCCCCCGCGCCGCCACAGGCGTTTTCTGTCTTGCCTTTGCTCTAAGAAGCGCGTTATTGCCTAACTTGTGCAGTGGAACAGCGAATCGCGGGGCACGGGCGGGGCGCAGGATGCCCTATCACGAACAGCCCCTTATTAGACCCCCTTCAAATACGCAAGTTCAGCGTGGGCAGAACAATGTCGAAGGCGCTCAGGCAGAGGGTGTCGAAATCGGTAAAGCTGGTTTTGGTTTTGGGGAGCGAGCGCAGAAAAACTTCGCCGTAGCGTTTTTTGAGTATTCTGCCGTCCAGCACGGCTACGACGCCGCTGTCGCTTGCGCGGCGGATAAGGCGTCCGAATCCTTGGCGAAACTTCATCACCGCTTCGGGGACGGAGAGCTCCATGAAGGGGTTTGCCCCGCGCCGGAGGACGGCTTCGCAGCGAGCTTCAAAAACGGGGTCATTGGGCGCCTTGAACGGCAGGCGGCAGATGATAACGAGTTTGAGCGTGTCGCCGGGCGCGTCGACGCCTTCCCAAAACGAATCGGTGGCGAATAGCACGCTCTTTTGATCGTCAAGAAATGCCCGCAGAAGTCGGCTGCGGTCGTCATCACCTTGTTTGAAGCAGCGGATGCCCTGTTCATAGAGGCGCTCTTTTGCGTAATGATACGCGCTATTAAGGCTTTCAAACGAGGTGAAGAGGATCAATGCCGCGCCGCCGGAAAGCGAAGCGAGGCGCAGCACCCCCTCGTTGACAAAAGCGCGGAAGGATTTGTCTTCAGGCAGCGGCGCATCGGTGGGGATGGCGAGCAGCACGGCGCGGGAGTAGGGGAACGGCGACGGAAAGCGCCCCTGCAAGACCTTCCGCATGGCGGCATCCCCCTCTGATGAAAAGGACTCGCGCGCAAGCTTGATGCCCACGCGGCTCTCCCAGTAGGTAAACCTTTCCGCCACGGTAAGCGTCGCCGACAGGCACACCACCGTTTTGTTCGGCTCGAAGAGCGCCTCCGTCAGCTTGGGCGATATATCAATCGGCGCCTTGGTGAACAGCGCCCAGTCCTCATAATTGCGCCCGCTGCCCCTCGAGGCGCGCCGTTCAATCCAGAACACCTCCTCGGGGTGTTCCCGAAACGCAATAAAATTTTTACTACAGTGCGCGATGGCGGCAAGGCGCTTGCGACAGGAAGAAACTTCGCGCAGCAACATCGCGTTTTCGGCAGCGGCAGCATCCTTGCGCCCTCCGTTTTTCTCCTCCTCTTTCTGTTCGACCTCTTCAACAAGCGCGGAAATCGTTTGCGTCCAACTTAGTATATCTTCACTCAGCGTGCTGAGGAGGGGAAGCAAGCGCTCTTCTATGAGGGGCGCGCGTTCGGGGATGAAGCGGAAACTCTCTTTGCCGCAGAGTTCCAGCGCGGCTTCGTCGAGCTGCTGCGCGGCGTCGCGGATAAGGTCGATCTGCTCGCCCCACTCATCGGAGTTATCCGGTCCCGACGAAAACGCCTGCAAGCGGAGGAGCAAGCCCCGTTTCGCCGCGCCGCGCCTGCGGTACAGGCGTGCGATATGCCGGTAGAGCGAGAGTTTGCTCCACGATTCCGAAAAGAATGAGGTCGCCGAATTTTCAATCGTGTGCGCCTCATCAATGATTATTCTGCGATAGGGGGGGAGCACCACCGTGCCCTCATAGCCCGCGCTCTCGGCACGGGTGGCGAGGTCGGCAAACAAGAGGTGGTGGTTGACCACGAGGATGCGCGCCTCTGCCGCTTGGCGGCGGATTTCCATCACGAAGCACGTTTCCTTCATCGGGCAACGCTGCCCAAGGCATGTGTCGGATTCAGAGCAGACATTCGCCCAAACGCCCTCCTTCGCCATGAAAGGCAGCTCGCTTTTTGAGCCGGTTTTCGCCGTCTGCGCCCAGTCGGCGATTTGCTGAATCTGTTCGTTTTCGCCCTCGTCTATCAATACGCCCGATTCGCCGGATTGCGCCAGCGCGTCCAGCAGGCGCCTTCTGCATAAAAAGTTGCCGCGCCCCTTTATCAACACGGTTTTGATCTTCGCCCCCAGCGCGGAGAGCACCAGCGGTATGTCTTTTTCGAAGAGCTGCTGCTGCAAAGTGATCGTTGCCGTCGAAATAGCGATGCGCTCGTCGTTTAAGAGGGCGAAGCTGACGGCAGGGAGGAGGTAGGCGAAGGATTTGCCGACGCCGGTGCCCGCTTCCGCCGCGACGAGGGCATCCTCGTTAAATCCCTGAATCACAAGCCGCATCAGGTCAAGCTGAGACGCACGGTTTTCATACTGAGGGAGCCGCTTCGCAATCGCGCCCCCCGCTTCCAGCTCGGCGATGATCGCGCTACTATCGAGTTTTTTTACAAGGTGCTCGTCTGACTCTTCATCGTCAAAGAATATTTCATCATCGTCGTCCCATCCAGCCATAAGTGATAATACCACAATCACCCCCCACATGAAAGTGCCTCAGGGTGCCACAGGGTGCACTTCAAAATTCTGGGTAAATCAGGTAGGCGCTATGGAAATCTCCAGTATAAGGAGGGGGAAGTCTCCCCCGACGCGCCGCAACATGCCGTCGCTCCCCCCTCGGCGGGGCGCCGCCCCGCAACGCCCCGCTGGGGGGGCAAGGTGCCCCCCCAGACCCCCCGTTAGCAATTTAGGTATCACTTTAGAATTGACCCCGAAAAATAAATTGCACCCGGGTGCCACAGGGTGCCACAGGCACTTTTATGCCCTTGCTAAGGGCGTTAGCAGTCTAAACGGCTTGAGCAGGTTTTTTGCTGCTTTTGGGACCATTATTCATATCCTTTTTCGTCTTCCGTTCGTGTTGTTCGTGAGGTTCGTGGTTGAATTCGGAATCGCTGTGCTTTCGTAGCGTCCCCTTAATGCCCGCCGGCATTTGAGGGTAAACTTTTAGCACTATCTTGACGATAATAAAAAAGAGGATTACTCTTTACAGAGAGGAGATTGAATGAAAAAACAATTTGGATTACTGATAATAACCGTGGCTCTTACCGGTCCGGTTTTTGCCCAGTCGGCTGCTTATACGAGCGCCATTCTGCCAGGCGTTTCGAGCTTTTCCGAGGTGCAGGTGCGTACCGCGCTTTTCGATATTACCTGCCAGGGCGGGGGAGCGGTGGCGGAAACGCTTTTAAGAGAGTTGGAACTTCGCTTTGAGGTTTACAATAGACTCTTCCGTTTCAACACAGCTCAGCTAAAAGCGCCCCTCAAGGTCCGCGCTTTTGCCGATAAAGCCGCTTACGACCACTATGTCTCCGGGAAATTGGGGACAACACGGGATGCCGCCGTCTACCTGCACTATAATCAGGTCGATAAACGCGAGCTTATCGTCAACCTTGGAAGCCCGGACATTGAGAGGATTCTTCCCCATCAGTCTTTTATTCAGTTTCTAAGGTCGTATATCCCCTATCCGCCGGCATGGATACGCGAAGGCTTTGCCGTCTATTTTAACAATTTGAAGTTCAACAAGGGCACGGGATTGGTTGAATACGAAGAAAACCTCGCATGGCTGGAAACAACAAAGGCTATTATCCGCGAACACCGCGAACCTTCGTTTCAATCGGTATTCCTTGCCGACCTAAGCGGGCAGCCGGAGAATTTTCAGCCGGTTTCGTGGGCGCTCGTCTCGTTCTTCCTCAATGCAGGCGGGAACGGAGACTATTTTCGTTCACTAACAGAATCTTTCCTGCTACTCAAAGGCGATGCCTCTGCCGCCGAAAATGCACAAGCAGTTTTCGACCGGCTTACCGGCTGGACAAATCTGCAAAAGCTGCACGATGATTATACCGCTTATATCCTAGGGCGTCAGACTTTTACCGAGATTGTTGATGCGGGGCAGCAGTATTATGCGGCAGGCAGCTATGACCAGGCTGAGGTTTCCTTCCTTGAGGCGCTCCGCAATAAACCGCATTATGCGCCTTACTACTATCTGGGGCTCATCGCGTATTCGCAGCAGAAATACGACATAGCAGATCAATACTACCGCTCGGCGGAGCAACTCGGCGCGGATAAGGCGCTCGTTCAATACGCGCTCGGTGTGAACGCAGTAAGCGCGGGAAGGAGCACCGAAGCTATCCAATGCTTGAACAACGCCGCTTTTCTTTCGCCGGAACGATACAGGGATAGAGTAGCCGATATACTGAAAAAACTACCCTCGGTGCAGTAAAAAGAGGGATGGGGCGATGAGGAATATCAGCATTCCAATCCCCCACTCCTCATCCCTTAAATAATATCTTCCTGACCGAAATAGACCGATTTTGCTGTGTTCGTTTCGATCCATTTAAGGATGTTGCGGTTGAATTCTTTTGCCGAGTTATAGCCCATGGTTTTTAGACGCTCGTTCATCGCCGCTGTTTCGATGACGATGCGGGTGTTCCTGCCCGGCTTAACGGGAATCGTAAGCTTATGAACATTGACCCCAAGAATATCCATGTATACATCGTCATCGCCAAGCCTGTCATAATACTTCGTTGAGTCCCATTCCTCAAGCATGATAACAATGTCAATCTCTTTACGCTCGCGAATTGCGCCAACCCCGAAAAGGTGGGTTATATTGATAACGCCAATACCGCGTATCTCCATGTGGTGCCCGATAATTTTATTCGCTCCGGCGCCGACAAGGGTATTACCGTTCAAATTGTGGATTTCAACCGCGTCGTCAGCCACGAGCCGGTGCCCCGCTTTAAGCAGTTCGAGCGCGGTTTCGCTCTTCCCAACTCCGCTTTCCCCAAGGATGAGGACGCCCATGCCGTAAACCTCGACAAGAACACCGTGAATAATCTTTCTTGGCGCAAAAATGGTCAAAAGGATTCGTAAAATACGCGTGATGAATTCTGTGGTATCAAGTTCGGTTTGCAGGATAGGGCAGCCTGCCAAATCCGCTTCCTGTTGAAAAAACGGCTCCGGTTCGAGCCCGCAGGAAAAGATGCAACAGGGTATATCGTAGGAAAAGAACCGTTTAATATGCTGTTTCGTGTTCTCTTGCGGCATTTTCTGGAGATATGCCGCTTCGCCGCGTCCGAAAACCTGAACCCTCTTGTCCGCGAAAACATCAAAAAAACCGGAAAGGGCGAGTCCCGGTCTGTTCACTTCGGGAACGGCTATCTCGCGTGAAAGTCCGAGTCTGCCGCATAAACAGCGGAGGTCGAGCGAATTGCGCCCGATTAAACCAATATCAATCAGGTCCAACACGGTGAAGCTTCTGTTATTCATAGCTTATTTTATAATGAAAACATAAAATACGCAACAGTTTGGGGAAAACAGACAGCAGTTCGAATTCGAACATTAACCACGAACTTAAGAAGGGGAACAGGGAACAGGGAACGGATAATGGATTTTTTAATAGTGACGAGATACTAGCAGCCTGTTGTTCAAATTCATCTGATAAGTTATAACGAGAGCAAATGATAATGCGCTCGCCCCCTCCCAATCCCATCCCACTTGTATTTTATCCTCCCGCGTGATATACTCACCCAATATTGGGGAAGCAGGGTGGAATTCCCTCGCAAGCACGTTGCCGTAGAGCCGGAGAACCAAGGTGTCCGGGGAAAAAAAATCCTTGGACATTCATATCGCCTAGCGCTGACCTGAGGATATGATGATGAAAAATCCGGTTTCTGAGCCGATAGACAAGATACTTATGGCGGGTATTGACTGGACCCATGCCGATATTAGCCAACGGGAAACATTTGCATTTACCGAAAATACCCTCAACGAGGCGCTCCTCGAAGCAAAAACCGCGCACCCGGAGGGCGAAAGCGGCTGTATCATCGTTGCAACCTGCAACCGGACGGAAATCTGGCTGCACGGGGACGCTGCCGCCAATCCAGCCGCGATTTTATGCGCCCAGAAAGGCATCAACAGCGAAGATTACCGCAATATTTTTGTCCAGCGGCAGGGAATCGATGCCGTCCGCCATCTTTTTCTTACCGCGGGCGGCTTAAAATCGCAAATTGTAGGCGAAAATCAGATACTGGGGCAGATAAAAGACGCACTCGACCTCGCAAGGAAGGCAAAAAGCGGCGGCGCAGTGCTCGACCGGCTCTTTCAGGCAGCAATCACCTCAGCAAAGCGGATAAAAACGGAGACCGGCATCACGAAGGCGAATGCGTCCACCGCCCAGACAGCAATCGACTGCATCAAAGCACGCTGCGGCAGCCTCGCCGGCAAGAACGCCCTCGTCATCGGGAACGGCGTCATCGGGCGGCTCTGCGCCGAATTGCTGCTGCGCGAAGGCGCCGCCGCCGGCATGACCCTGCGTCGGCACAAACAAATCAAAAGCCCCCCCCCCGCCGGCTGCACCATGTTGAACTACGACGAGCGCTACGCCGCCCTCACCCGCTTCGACATCGTAATAAGCGCCACGAGCAGCCCCCACTGGACGCTGAACTACGAGGAAACCGCCCGAGTCTGGGACGGCAGAGAGCGCCTCTTCGTCGACCTTGCCCTCCCCCGCGACATGGAGCCCCAATTGCGCACACTCGACGGGCTGTCGCTCCTCGACCTCGATTCCCTCCCCTGCACCGGCGCGGCAAGCACCGTCAACATCGAGCCTCGAAAAATCGAGCTCATCGTCAGCGAAGAAATCGACCGCTTCTTCCGCTGGCTCGACTTCCGCCCCCACCTCAAAACGATTCAAATGATAGAAACCGCAATCGCCGCAGGAAAGCCCGTCTCCAAATTGCTGTTCGCCCTGCGCGACACCCTCGACAGAAACACCCTCAATGAGTGCTTTGACGCCCTAAAAAAGAGCCTTGAGGGGGGAGCCCCCCCCTACGGGCGCACTTCGTTGCGCCCTACCCCCCCAGCGGGGGAGTGCCCCCGCAACGCCCCCCCGCGTAAGCAAGCGCCATCCCGAATAGAACCGGAAGCAGAACCCGCCTGTGGCGGCGCAACGCCCCCCCTGCGTAACAATCGCCCATTTCTTAGCGAGGGGAAGAGAATAGG
>JAITNZ010000259.1 GCA_031290205.1 Spirochaetaceae bacterium | reverse complement strand
GCCTCTTCGTATGCCGCTGTTAAACGCCCTATCGGGCGCGGCGGCTGGGCGGGGTAGGGCGCAACGCAGTGCGCCCGTAGGGGTCGACTTCCCCCTCCAGTGCCGCCTGATTTACCCAGAATTTGGAAGTGCACCCGTGTGCGGGAGGGGCTGTAGTTATTTACCGAAAACTCTGTTAGACTGACGGCGCAGTTGTAGAATGAAAAAATTTGACGCTATAGCTTTTGATATTGATGGGACGCTCTATCCGAATTATCGGTTTTACCTAAGGATTATGCCTTGCTCCGTTGCCCATATTCCTCTGCTTTTCGCGTTCCGTAAAATGAGGAAAATCATGCGGAGCGTCTCGTATACCGAGGATTTTTACGACGCGCAGGCGAGAGTAACTGCCGAAATTTTGCGGAAAGATCCCGCCGCTGTGAAGCGGCAAATCGACACGTGTATCTATAAATTGTGGCAGCCTCATTTTCAAGGGCTCAAACCGTACCGAGGAGTGCGCGAAACTATCGAAGCTTTCAGGCGAAATGGGTATAAAACGGCGGTTTTGTCCGATTTTCCCGTCGGGGACAAGCTCGAAGGGATGCAACTGCACGGCATTTGGGATGTCGAGCTCTGTTCTGAGCAGATAGGACAGATGAAACCCGCCTTAAAACCCTTTCAGCGCCTCGCCGACGAGCTGGGTTGCCCGCCAGAACGCATTCTCTATGTGGGAAACAGCGTTTCCTTCGATATATGCGGCGCAAAAAACGCCGGCATGAGCGCCGCCCTCATCCGCCGCCGTTTCTCTTTTTCCGGCACAGGCGGCGCCGACTTTGTGTTTCGGGACTATCGCCAATTGGAGCAATTTGTGTTAGGCTAATCCTGATGGAATTATTCACTTTCGGAAACCTCTTTGCAATTATTGTGCCCGCACTTTTCCTCGTCATCTACCGCCTTCTTGACAGGCGGAACCGCAATTTAGATGCCGCGTCCAAGTATGGAAAACAGCTTAAAGATGCGCTCAAGGAGGAACTGAGCGAGTATATCGAGAAAAAAAAGGCTGATATTTACGATTACGGGGCAATTCTTGATGCGGAAAAGTTTTCGGCGAAGGCGATACTGGCAAATATCGAAGAAAAAGAAGGCTGCCTCAGCAAAAAATCAGACGATTATGACAAACTGAACGAAAAACTCCATGTTTATGACGCTTCACTCTCCGAATTGGTCAAGATGACCGAGCGGGTCGAGACAAATCTCTTTCGGATTCAGGAAGAATCGAGTTTTGTCGAGAATGTTGCCGTTCAAATTGCCGGAGCTGAAGAAAAAAGCGATGAACTATCGAAAAAGTTAGCGGCGGTTTCGGGGAAAATTGAAGGCGAGGTCGAGCGTTCGGTTGCGCAAACGCATGAAAAAATTGACGCGCTCATGGAAGCCGCGCTGCGCGAGACACGGGAACGCGCCACAAAATTGAACGAAAAAATGGACGGGGAATTCCGCGCAGAGATGGAAGAGCGGATACAAACCTTAAAAGAGAATACTGAAGCGAAAATTGCCGCGCTCGGCAATGACCTTTCCCGCATCGAATCGTCCGCTGAAAAAATCAACACGCTTTACGATGAAGTTGAACAAAAATCCGCCGCGCTGGAAAGCGATTTCGATAAAAAGATTGAGGAACACAACGAGCGCGCGGGGCAGCTGGATGCCGCGTTCCGCCAGGACTTAGAAAAGAGCGCGGACAGGACAAAAAATGAACTCAGGTCTTTTGAAAGCGAGATAGCCGATTCATGCGCGAAAATTGCGACGGATTATCAGGCGGAATTGCATGAAATAAAAATGAGCGTGAGCGAGATTGAGACGACGGTCGCCGCGCTCAAAAAAGAAGCGTATGAAAAGACCGATGAACATGTCCAACGTTTTGAAGCTGAATTCACGGCGGCGCTGGAAAAACGGCGCGAGAGCGTCGGCGCACAGCTTGCCGCTTGGCGTGATGAAATCACCCATAAACTAAGCACGATGAGCGATGAGCAGGAAGCGGAGCATAGAAAACAAGAAGCGGGCTTTGCTGAAAATTTGCGCAAACATATTAGCGAACTGGACGATAAGTTCCGAAAGGAAATGGAGCGGCTCTCCGGTATGGCGGCGGCATTTGAAACCAGTATCGACACGCAAATTAAAATTGCACAAGAAAATATTAATTCATCACAGGAAGAAATTCAAAATGAATTTAGCGAATTGCGCGAAAGCACGCTTGAAACGCTGAATACCGAGATTGCGCGCATTGGTGTCGAGAGCGCCGACAAGATAAAAAGATTCGTTCGCGATTTTGAAAAAGAGCAGAGCGCGATGAAAGAACAGGTAATAGAAAAAAATACTGAGGTCGACCGGCTCCTCCTCCAATCGCAGGGTGATATAACAGCGGCAAACGAAACAGTAGCAGCATTGAAGGGATCTATCGAAAATATAAACGGCGAGCTTGAAAAGCAGCGGGCGGCAATCATGGTAGGCGCCGAGGAAAAAGTGCAAGAACTTGACGCGATGCTGCGGACAACAGAACTGAAAGTGCAGGAATTCTGGACGCAAACAAAGCATATCGACGAAACTATGAAGAAAAAGATTGAACATGAATTGCAAGAACTGCGGGAAAACACGTTAGAAAATCTTAATGCCGAAATTGCGCGCGTTGGGGGGGAGAGCGCCGAGAAGATAAAAAAATTCGTTCGTGATTTTGAAAATGAGCAGAGCGCGGTAAAGGAGCAGGTAATAGAAAAAAATACCGAGGTCGACAGGCTCCTCCAGCAATCGCAGGGTGATATAGCGGCGCTAAACGAAACGGCAGGCGCATTGCGCACGTCTATCGAAAATATAAACAGCGAATTAGAAAAGCAACGGGCGGCAAGCATTTTACAAGCGCGGGAGAAAGCGCAAGAACTGGATGAAATGCTCAAGGCATCAGAGCTCAAGCTGCAAGAATTTCTTACCCAGACAAAGCATATCGACGAAACAATGGCGAAAAAAATTGAACATGAATTGCATGAATTGCGGGAAAGCTCGTTAGAAAATCTTAATGCCGAAATTGCGCGCGTTGGGGGCGAGAGCGCCGAGAAGATAAAAAAATTCATCCGTGATTTTGAAAAAGAGCAGGACGCGATGAAAGAACAAGTAATAGAAAAAAATACCGAGGTTGACCGGCTCCTCCAGCAATCGCAGGGTGATATAGCGGCGGTAAACGAAACGGTTGCCGTCTTGCGTTCGTCTATCGAAATTATAAACGGCGAAATAGAAAAGCAACGGGCGGCAAGCATTTTACAAGCGCGGGAGAAAGCGCAAGAACTGGATGAAATGCTCAAGGCATCAGAACTTAAACTGCAAGAATTTCTTGCCCAGACAAAGCATATCGACGAAACAATGGCGAAAAAAATTGAACATGAATTGCATGAATTGCGAGAAAGCTCGTTGGAAAATCTTAATGCCGAAATTGCGCGCGTTGGGGGCGAGAGCGCCGAGAAGATAAAAAAATTCATCCGTGATTTTGAAAAAGAGCAAGGCGCGATACGGGAACAGGTAACGCAGAAGAACGAGGATATCGACCGGCTCCTCCTGCAATCACAGGGTGGTATAGCAGAGACAAACGAAACGGTTGCCGTCTTGAAGTCGTCTATCGAAACCATAAACGGCGAGATTGAAAAACAACGGGCTGCTGCTATTACGGATGCGCGGGAGAAAACACAAGAACTTGATGCAATGCTGCAAGCGTCCGAAATGAAACTGCGGGAATTTTTTGATCAAACAAAACTCATTGATAAAACAATTGAAATGAAAAACGCGCTGCAAGATCAAATTGAAGATGTTCAGAGTGATATAAGCAGGCTTGAGTTACAGAAAAGTGATATTAGCACCATAGAGCGACAGCTTTCCGGTGTGAAACGGCTGGAAGACGAGGTGAATGTAAAAATGTCCCGCTTCCTTGGCGAACAGCGGCGTATTGAACTTATGGAAGACGATTTCAACAGGCTCTTACAGACATCGCGTTCTGTTGAGGATAAACTTACATCGCTTACAGAAAATAGCGATGCCCTACAGGATATGCAATTAAAATTCAGGAAGCTCAGCGAGGCTATGAGCGAAACGGAAGAAAAATATCAGCGTATCGAAAAGAAAAATCAGATACTCGACGAAACCAGCGAGAGCATCGATAAAAACTTTAAGCACCTACAGGAGTCGGAAAAAACGGCGAATCAATTTGCGGCAACGATTAGTCAGCTATCGGGGGAATTAGCCGGCTTACGGGCGGCTATGGATAATCTTGTAAAGGATAACAGCCAAATCCTCGAAGCCGCTGAAAAGGTGTCTTCATTGGATACTATGTTAGGCGAAGTCGAAACACGGCTTGAAAATATGCAGAAGGTGAGGGAGTGGTGCACCGACCTTGAAGCGCGACTCTTGGAGTTAAACCAGCAAGCGCACAACGAAGTAAAACGTGCAGGCGAATCATTAAAAAAAGAAAGCGGTAGGGCGAATAGCGAGCAGGGAGCGCCGCCGCTTAACATTCGTGAAGACGTAATTAAATTAAAACGCATGGGCTGGACGACCGATGATATAGCGCGGAGCTTAAAACTTGCAAAGAGTTCCGTCGAGTTAATTTTAGAAACAGCCCCGAAGGATACTAAGCGATAATGACTGATTTTGTGCATTTGCATGTTCATACTGATTATTCTCTTGTCGATAGCGCCGCAAAAATCAAACCGCTCGTTGCCCGTGCGAAAGAATTGGGGATGAAGGCGCTTGCAATTACCGACCATGGCAATATGTGCGGCGTCATCAATTTTGTAAACGCCTGCACACGGGATAAAGACGGGAACAAACTTCCGCCGGATAAAGCTATAAAACCGATTATAGGATGTGAATTCTATGTCGCCGGCGGCAGCAGAACAAATAAAACCGGAACGGAAGAGGGGAATAGATACTATCACCTGATACTCCTTGCAAAAAATGAACAGGGGTATAAAAATCTTGTCTACTTGACTTCGCGTTCCTATACCGAGGGCTTCTATTACAAACCCCGCATCGATACCGAGTTAATAGAATTGTATCACGAGGGGCTTGTCTGCCTTACCGCCTGTGTTGCAGGCGAACTCCCCCAACTCCTTATGAACGGCAAGCAGGATATGGCAATACAATTGATTGCGTATTATAAAAATCTTTTTGGCGCTGAAAATTATTTTATCGAATTGCAGGATCATGGCTTAGAAGCGCAGAAAAATATTAATAAGCTCTTAATCGAAATAGCAAAAAAAACTAATACGCCAATGGTGGTAACTAACGACAGCCATTTTATTTTGCGCGAAGATTGGCAAGCGCATGAAATACTAACCTGTATAGGGCATAAAATCACCTTAAAAGATCCTAAGCATATAAAGTTTTATCAAAGCTATACCAAGGAACACTATCTAAAATCAGGCGACGAAATGGCGGAGTTGTTTCCCGACTATCCCGAAATGGTTCGCAATAGCGTCCGTATAGCAGAGATGTGTAATTGCACGATACCGCAATATAAAACAGAGCAGCTTAAAGAATGCCTACCCGTCTACGCGATACCTGATGCATTTAAGAGCGAAGATGAATATATACGGCATCTCGTTTTTTCCGGCTTAAAAAAACGATATGGAGATGTTAACCAGGCGATAGAGGAGCGCACCGAGCTTGAGCTTTCGACGATAATACGGATGGGGTTTATCGGTTATTTTTTAATCGTCTGGGATTTTATCAATTGGGCAAAAGAACATGATATACCGATAGGACCCGGGCGTGGCTCCGGTGCGGGGTCTATAGTCGCTTACGCTATGGGTATTACCGATATTGACCCGCTCAAATATAAATTGCTCTTCGAGCGCTTCTTAAACCCAGAGCGTATCAGTATGCCTGATTTTGATATTGATATTAGCGACGACGGCAGGCAGGCGGTAATCGAATATACACGACAGAAGTATGGCGAGGCGCAGGTGGGGCATATCGTTACGTTTGGAACCTTAGCGCCGAAAGCGGTGATAAAAGATATCGGGCGTGCACTCGATATTCCGCTTGCCGAAGTTGTCGCATTAACCGACCGCGTGCCCGACAGCCCTAAGACCCATTTAATTGATGCATTTACTGTAAACAAAGACATTCCCGGATCGGGGAGGCTGTCCGATATGCGGCACGATCCCGCGTATGAACATTTATTTGATATATGTTTTAAGCTGGAGGGCGTCAAGCGCAATACAAGCCTCCATGCTTCGGGCATCGTAATAGGAAAATCGCCGCTCCCCGATTGGGCGCCCATCATGATTGTTAAAGACAATAAGAGTGAAAAAAAAGATGAGTATGTTACCGCAACTCAGTATACTATGGATATTATCGAGCCATGCGGTCTGGTAAAAATGGATTACCTCGGATTAAAAACACTCTCGATTATAAAAAACACCGTCAAATTAGTCGTGAAGAAAAAAGGCTGCGAAAACTTTTCTATCGACACCATAGAAGAGCATGATGAAGGGGCATTTGATTTATTCTGCGATGGGAAAACAACCGGTTTCTTTCAGTTTGAAAGTCCGGGGATGGTAAAAGTTTTACGTCAGGCGAAACCGCGTAGCATAGAAGAGTTAACCGCATTAAACGCGCTTTATCGTCCTGGTCCCATGGATTATATTCCAAAGTTCATCGAAGGGAAATTCAATCCGGGTAAGATAACGTATCCGGACCCCTGCTTAAAAGACATACTCGAAGAAACTTATGGGGTTATGGTATATCAGGAACAGGTTATGCAGGTTGCGCAGCGGATAGCGGGTTATTCGCTTGGTCAGGCGGATCTGTTGCGGCGCGCAATGGGAAAGAAAAAAATTGAGGTGATGGCATCCGAAAAAGAAAAATTTATCGTCGGCGCGCTTACAAATGGATTTAACGCAAAACATGCGGGCGATATTTTTGACATCATGCTGCCGTTTGCCGGCTATGGTTTTAACAAGAGTCATGCAGCCGCCTATTCTGTGCTCGCCTATCAGACTGCCTTTTTGCGCACCAACTTCCCCATTGAATTTATGGCGGCTACTCTTACCAACCAGATATATGGCGCGGATAACCGGCTTTCGGATTATATTGAAGAAGTGCGGGGCTCTGGCATTGAAATTACCGTTCCCGATATTAATACATCGAGGGCTGTTTTTGAAGTTGTTGCAGATAAGAAAACTGGGAAAAATAAAATCGCCTTCGGGCTGTTGGGAATTAAAGGTTTAGGTGAATATGCCGCCGAAGAAATTGTTACGCAACGCGAAACGAATGGGCAGTATAAAAGTTTTATAGATTTTATTACCAGAGTCGACCTCCATTCAGTAAATAAAAGAGCGCTCGAAGTTTTAATTAAGACCGGTTGTTTTGACTCACTCGGGCAGACGCGCCCCACATTATTTGCCAATCTGGAGAAGGCTGTTGAATTTGTCGAAAAGGATAAGAAGGATTTACGGAACGGGCAGACAAGCCTCTTTGGGGATGCAAGCGAAGAGAACACTGCCGAGATGGTATTTGAACAGGTACCGGACTGGACGCTCAAAGAAAAGCTGGATGCGGAGCTGGAGCTTGTAGGCTGCTATGTTTCAGGGCACCCGCTTGACCCGTTTAGGGAAAAAATAAAAAATTGCTGCACGATTACATCGGCAAATGCGGCGCAAAAAATTATAAAGGTCTCCCCCCCCGCTTCTGGTGATAACAAGGGGTGGAAGACTTACCGTGAGGAACGCGATAAACGAACAAAGCATACTATCATTGGGATTATAAAAAATATTAAAGAAATAACGACAAAGAAAGACGGCAAGAAGATGGCGTTTGCCACACTTGAAGATCTGAACGGCGCCATCGAACTGGTGTTTTTTCCCAAAACATGGGAAGAGATTGGCGGCTCAATACAAAACGAGACGATTGCGGCATTGCGCGGTGTGCCGGAGCTTTCTAAAGACGGGAAGCCCTCACTTCAGGTAGAAGAGATAGCCGACATTAATACTCTTTCGGAAAAATCATGGAAGGAAGTGCATATACGACTGTGCGAGAATAGCGTTCAAACCGAAGAAAACCTGCTGCCGATTCGCGATTATATTACCGAACATTCAGGAAGCTGTTCGGTTTATATTCATCTTCCGTTAGAAGACGGCGAAATGATAATAAAGCCTAAGGCATCGATGCGGGTAAGGTCGGAAGAGGAACATATCAATACCTTGAAAGACATTGTTGTTGTCGATGATGTGTGGAGGGAGTAATCAATATGGGCGATATGATACGGAGTTTGCTGTCGGTTTTCAGCGGTTTATTGATGTTATACTCCATGCTCATTTTTATCAGGATAGTGCTTACATTGTTTAGCAGCGTCCACTCTGGAAAACTTTTTATCTACGTCTGCCGTATAACAGATCCGTATCTTTTTTGGTTTAGCAGATTTAAGATTTTCCACGTGGGCAATATGGACCTTTCGCCGATTGTCGCGATTGTGGTACTCACGATAGTAAACAATGTTATCGGCAAAATCGCTGAAACAGGGACAATCACGATAGGATTTTTTCTTGCGTTGTTACTATCCGCTGTTTGGCAGGCAGTGTCATATATCTTTATATTTTTTATTCTCCTCGTCGTATTACGCTTGCTTGCCTATCTCTTGAGCGCAAATATTTATTCGTCATTCTGGCGGCTTATTGATTTTGCAAGCAGACCTCTCATCTATACGATAAACAGGATACTGTTTAGAAACAGAATCGTTAATTATTTTTTTGGACTGTTGAGCGCTACACTCACACTCGTGCTCTTATATGCTATTGTGTATATACTGGTAAACCGAATAGCGGTTCCATTGCTCGTCCTCCTGCCGATATAGAAGGCGCATTATGTTTTTGAGGGAATTAACGGCTTCCCCGGACCATCTAAAGGGAGCGGGGGCTTCGACAGTAAAAACGCTCTCTCTGGCAGGGCTTACTTGCATCGCGGATTTGCTGTCAAAATATCCTCGAGGCTGGGAAGACCGAAGTAAAAATATTCCGCTCGCTGAGTTTGCTAAACACGATAATGTATGCACGATTATTAAAATCATATCGCATGATTGGATAGGATACGGCAAAAATAAAACACTTAAAGTGCATATACAAGATGACACGTCTTGCGCCGTCCTTGTTTGTTTTAACCGGTCCTTCCTTGCTAACAAGTTGCTCATCGGTGCATCGTTTCATATTTGGGGGCATTTCACCTACCGATATGGCGAAGTCCAATCCTCAACTTTTGAAATAGAAGCCGCGGACAGCCCCCTCTTCGGGAAAATACTGCCCAAGTATCAAAACTTAAAATTAAATAATCTTTATAGGCGGTTTATAAAAGAGGCATTAGCTCAATATGGAACTCATATCGAAAATGAGCTGCCTGATTATCTTATCGAAAAAAACCAGCTCTTGCAGAAAACGGATGCCGTCCGAGCGATTCATTTTCCTGCCAGCATTGAAGAATTAAACGATGCAAAAAAAACATTAGTTTACGAAGAGCTTTTATTTTTAGAGCTGATGGTGGGCAAGCGCTCCCTTGCCCGTAAATCAAGAAATGGTAAACAACAACATGATAAAGATACAAATGCAGAGAGCGCCCCCCCCCCCTATTCAAAATTGCAGAAGCGCCTCTTAGAGCGCCTTCCGTTCGAGCTGACAGCGGGGCAAACCGCAGCTATAGACGACATTAACCGCGATATAGATAGTAATTATGCTGCGGCGCGGCTTTTGCAGGGTGATGTCGGGTCGGGCAAAACGTTAGTTTCGTTTATGGCGGCGTTGCGCACGGTAGACTGCGGGGGGCAAGCGGCGATAATGGCGCCGACCGAATTACTAGCGCGCCAACACGCGGAAAATGCCGCGTGCCTCTTGGAGCCGCTTGGCGTGAACGTTGCATTCCTTACAGGAAATATAAAAACAGCGGGAAGAAATCATTTGTTAAAAGCGCTTGTCGCTGGTGAAATTGATATGGTTGTCGGCACGCATGCATTGTTTTCGCGCAATGTGGTATATAAAAATTTATCGCTCATCGTTATTGACGAACAACACCGCTTTGGCGTAACACAGCGGCAGGCAATCATGGCAAAGGGGGAGAATCCCGACTTGTTGATGATGAGCGCGACCCCGATACCGCGCACACTCACCTTTACCTTATTCGGTGATATGGATATATCGGTGATACACGATATGCCGCCGGGAAGAAAGCAGATTATCACTCATCTTGCAAAGGAATCAAACGAAAAAAAAGTATATGATTTTGTAGGCGGCGAACTTGCAAAAAATAGCCAGGCATATTTTGTCTATCCCTTAATCGAAACAAACGAAGATATGGACTTGAAAGACGCGCAGTCGATGTTACAGCACCTATCAGAAGATATATTCCCCGCATACAAGTGCGCGTTAATCCATTCAAAACTTGATGAAGATACTAAGCGTGATATAATGGATAGATTTCGTAAAGGTGAAATCAGAATACTCGTTGCTACCAGTGTTGTCGAAGTTGGTGTTGACGTTCCCAACGCGACGGTGATGGTGATCGAACACGCCGAGCGTTTTGGTTTGTCGGCATTACACCAATTGCGGGGCAGAGTGGGGCGCGGCGAAAAACAGTCGTATTGCTTTTTAGTTTTTTCAGACCAAGACACCGCCGATATGCAGCTTGCTGTCCGCCCCGAATTACTCACAGAGGAAGAGCGCACTATAGCGGGGAAACGTTTAATGACGATGCTCGAAAACAACGACGGGTTTGTCATTGCGGAAAAAGATTTACAGTTTCGCGGCTCGGGGCAGATTGCAGGAACCGAACAATCGGGGTTTACAAAAATCGGCATCGCCGATCCCATTCGTGATATTGAAATCCTCAAAATTGCCCGCGAAGACGCTTTTTCGATGCTCGAACACGACGCGGAATTAGTATTATCGGAAAATAAGGTTATCGCGGAAGTGCTCAAACGCGCGCCGCCCTTTGGTGAAGTAGGAGTATAGTGAAGACACAGCTCAAAAAAATTGATGCAATCAGTATATATAAATCGTCGCGAAAAAAATGTGTGTCGCTTGCTATCATTTTATTACTATGCCTCTTCCTCCTCGTGGTCTTTACCGTCGGGCTTGGTGTGATGAGGATCCCCCCCCTTAGCATACTCAAAATCATCATCGCGAAAGTAGGGGGGAACGCAACTCTCCTGACCGACATACCGGAGGGGGCAGTCGCCGTGGTCTGGGATTTGCGTCTCCCCCGCATCTTAACGGGGCTCCTCGCCGGCGCGGGACTTTCGGTCGCGGGATTAATATTTCAGGCTATACTGCAAAACCCCCTCGCCGACCCCTACACACTCGGCGTCTCCACCGGCGCGGCATTCGGCGCCGCTTTAGCAATACTCCTCAACATGATGCTCCCCGTCATGCTGCCCATCTCCCTATCCGCGCTCGTTTTCGCCGCGCTCACCCTTTTCCTTGTGCTGTTCATAGCCGAGCGGGGCAGCGGGCTTGCAAGCTCGAACCTCGTCATGGCGGGAATCATCGCCTGCGCGATACTCTCCGCCGGTATCAGCTTTATCAAAATGATCTCCGGCGAAAATGTCGCCGCCATCGTCTTCTGGCTCATGGGGAGCCTCTCGGCTAAAGGCTGGGGCGACGTTGCCCTGCTCGCGCCTGTTATTCCGCCCGCCCTCGTCTTGGCGGCGATCTTTTCCAAAGAGCTCAACATCCTCACGCTCGGCGCCCGTAGCGCCGAAATGCTCGGCGTGAATGTCCGGCGGACGCGGCTCCTTTATCTGTTGCTCGGCGCGGCGATAAGCGCCGTTTGCGTGTCCGTCTGCGGCGTTATCGGCTTTGTCGGTCTCGTTGTGCCGCACATCTTAAGGCTTGCGGTAAGTAGCGACAACCGCTTCCTCATGCCTCTTTCGGCGCTCCTCGGTGCTCTCCTCCTCGCCGCCGCCGACTGTTGCGCCCGCCTCCTCTCCAACGGCGAAATCCCCGTCGGCGTCCTCACCACCCTCTTGGGCGGTCCCTTCTTCGTCCTGATTTTCGTCCGCCGCCGTACAGCGTAGATATTTCCTAACTTCCCGCCAGAACTTTAACCTACGAAGGGATAGGGACGCCGAAATTGTTAAATATTTCCCGTTGCGTTTTAGTAATGGGACTTAAGAATTTGTTACCGTTAATGTGAACCGTCTTTAAT
>JAITNZ010000200.1 GCA_031290205.1 Spirochaetaceae bacterium | reverse complement strand
GGGCGGCGCACAGACGGGATAAATCCCATCTGCACTTACAGCGTAGTGTTAGGGCGTCCTGCGCCACGCCATGAACGATTAACCGCAACAACGCCCATGTGGGCGCGTTCATTGGGCGGCGCACAGACCCCAAGTTGATGACGCCCTTTTCATCCTGAAGGCGAGGGCAGAAAGTGCCTGAGGCGCAATGACCCTGCTCGGATAATATACTTTCAAGTCCTATAGACCACGCGAACCGCTATGAAAACGTGCACAATATGAATTTTCAAGCATTGACATTTTTTCGAAACGATAGTAGCGTATATTCACTATGCTAGAACAACGCAGTTTGATAGGACCCAAAGACTTCACGCTTGAAGAGCTCGATGAACTATTTAAGCTAACCGAACAAATTGAACATGATAAAGATTTCCTGCGGGAATCCTGTCGGGGAAAGCTCCTCGCTACCTTGTTTTTTGAACCAAGCACGCGGACGCGGCTCTCGTTTGAAGCGGCGATGCTCCGGCTTGGCGGTTCCTGCCTCGGTTTTGCCGAGCCCGCCTCCTCCTCGGCGGCAAAAGGTGAAAGCCTTGCCGACACGATTCGCGTCGTATCTGCTTACGCCGACCTCATCGTCATGCGTAATCCCAAGGAAGGCGCCGCCCTGCTTGCTAAACGCTATTCCCAGGTTCCCGTCATTAACGCCGGCGACGGCGGACATCACCACCCGACGCAGACCCTCACCGACCTCGTTACCATCAAACAGCTTGTCGGCAGATTTAACGGCATCAAAGTTGGCTTTTGCGGCGACCTTAAATTCGGGCGCACCGTACATTCCCTCACCGAAGCGCTGGCGCGCTACCCCGATGTCGAACTTTTCTTTATATCGCCTGATGAACTTGGCGTTCCCTCCTACATCACCAATGAATTGAAAGTAAGCAATATCCAGTATACCGAGACGGACCGCCTCGAAAAAGTAATCGGCGAACTCGATGTGCTCTACATGACCCGTGTGCAGCGCGAACGTTTTCTTAACGAGGGGGAATACCTGCGCTTAAAAGATTCGTATATCCTTACGGCGGAAAAAATGAAAGGCGCGAAGGAGCGCATGATCATCCTTCACCCCCTCCCCCGTGTAAACGAAATTGATATTGAACTCGATGCCGACCCTCGCGCCGCCTACTTCAAACAAGCGGAATACGGAATGTACGTGCGAATGGCGCTGATAGCATGCACCTTAGGTGCTTTTAAGCCTTCCGTTTTGTAAGAAGGCGGGGTGATGATGGATGATGGATTTTTTATTCGAACTATTAATAATACTACTTGGAATATGCTGTTACTCCGAAGTAAAAGTCCATAGTCCATCATCACCATAAGGAGTAAAAATGGTTGCACTTGATAGTGTTATAGAACATGAATTAAAAAATCATACCCGCTATGATATAAATCTATCGGCTTATGCGACAAAAAACGCCGATGCGATAAGGTTCGTCGAAGATGATACTGATATACGCCCCCCCTTTTTTCATGATACCGATAGGATTATTCACTCAAAAGCATATACACGCTACATTGATAAGACGCAGGCATTTTACCTCTGCGAGAACGATCACTTAACCCATCGGGTGCTTCACGTTCAGCTTGTCTCTAAAATAGCGCGGACGATTGGCAGGATACTCTGGTTGAATGAAGACCTGATTGAAGCTATCGCATTAGGGCACGATGTTGGGCATACACCGTTTGGTCATACCGGCGAACGGTTTGTATCAGCATTCTGCAAAGAAAATAATGCCGGGTGTTTTAGCCATAACGCGCAGAGTTTTAGGCAATTTCATAATATCGAAAAAAAATCAAAAGGATTAAATCTCTGCGTGCAGGTACTCGACGGTATACTCTGTCATAACGGCGAAATGGTATGTCAGAAATATAAAAATAATACACATAAAACAAAAGAGCTTGTCCTTGATGAATACCATAAAAGCCTTGAAGACGAAGAGGTATCGCGAAAAACTATTCCTATGACCATGGAAGGCTGCGTTGTCAGAATTTCGGATGTCATCGCATATATCGGCAGAGACATCGAAGACGCGATAACCGTTGAACTTATAAAACGATATGATATACCAAAAGATATTACCGATGTGTTGGGAAACAACAATAAGGATATTGTCAACTATCTAATTCTTGATATTATCAATCATAGCTACCATAAAGATTCTATATCATTTTCACCCGAAGTGTATGAGGCGCTTACGAAACTAAAAGTGTGGAATTATAATAATATATATGATAATCCGCTTAAAACTACGCAGGATGATAAAATTAAAACCATGTTTAATGTTGTTTTATACGCCCTGCTTGAAGGCAAGCTGCCCGATAAAATCAAACGCTACTATGATGATTGGCTTAACAATGAGCGGAGTTATGAATATATTCACTATAATAAAGAAGCTCGAAAAGTAGCAGACTATGTTTCCGGCATGACCGATGATTTTTTAATGTCCGTATATAGCGACCTCGTCATTCCTAAATCATTCGGTATGAGTTTCGCCTAACAGGACACAGTAGCACACTATGGAAGCCCCTCCCACCAGAGGGGGAATGTTTCCTCATCATCATAATGGATGGCGCCGCCTATCAGGGGATGCACGAGGGGAATGCCGCGCTCGATGCAGAGGGGATAGAGGCGGGTAATCGGTTCGTCCCAGGGATGCACCGACAGGGCAAACTTCCCCCAGTGTACGGCAAAGAGTTTTTTTGCCCGCAAATCAAGCGCGGCTTGGGCGGTATCTTCAGGAAACATGTGGCTGTTCCGCCACTGCTCGTTATACTGTCCGCATTCAAGCATCACAAGGTCGAAGGGTCCGTATCGATCGCCTACAGCGGCAAAGTAATCAGCATAGCCTGAATCTCCGCCTATAAAAATCTTTCTGTCAGGCGTTACCAAAACAAATGCCGCCCAGGCAGCCTTGTTGCGGGTAAGAAAGCGCCCTGAAAAATGCGGCGTGGCGATGGCAGTAATCGAAAAGCCCGCGCCCAAATCGCTCGTTTCGTTCCAGTCGAGTTCGATTATCCGCCGCGCCTCATAGCCCCAGTATTCGAGGTGTGCCCCGGTGCCAAGTCCGGTGAGCACCCGCCCCACTTTGCCGCGCAACGCCTTCAGCGTTTGATAATCCAGATGATCCCAGTGGTCGTGGGTGATAAGCAGATAGTCGAGGGCGGGAATATCTTCCGGTGTATAGACATCGCTACCGGCAAACGCGGACACGATGAACGCGGAGCCCGAAAAAACCGGATCAACGAGAAATTTCTTGCCGCTTACCTGCATATAATAGGATGAATGTCCCATCCACACGACAAGATTTTCATCGGGGCGCAACGAAAACAAATCCGTTTTGGTAGAAGGAAGCGGGGCGGCGGGCTTATTCCGTTTCCCCGCGCCGAAGAGGATACGCCCCGCGGCGGCGAGCAAGCCCCCTGAGCGTTTGACGACGGGTCTTTCCGGCAAGGCGCCGGGGTAGCGAAACGCACCGTCCGCATAGTTTGGGGATTGTTCAATCCGCTTGAGCCGTTCCCCCGAAGGAAGCTTCCCCAGCGAGGCACAGCTCGAAACCGTTCCAAGAAAAGTCAAAGCCACCCCCATGAGTATCAGCAGTAAAATTGTTCTAGGATGCAAAGGCAATCGTTTTATCGCTGTCATATTGGTATGGTATCATACTAGAGAGAAAAGAAAAACCACATTAGATTTTTCTGAATAAAAAATCCCCGCGGCAAGCCACGGCGCACAGAGCCACCTAAAGGTGACTCTGCATTTTTGTTAGCGCTAGCTTTAGTCTGCGCCACGCCTCTGCGAATGCCGCTGTTTAACGCCCTATCGGGCGCGGCGGCTGGGCGGGGTATTGGACTTCTCCTTGAAATCTTTGTGTATGCGGGGGAACATATCCCCCGCACCCCCTGTTTTAACCGCCCCAAGGGGCGGGGTGTTAGACCCCAAGGGAACGAATCGCCCTTCTCTTACCGAGGGCAAGGCTGAAACCGCCTGAGGCGGAATAAATATGTGATTTTAGTTTGTGTTATCAGCGTAAGACTGAATTAGATTTGGTATAAGCGGCGGCGCCGTGTCGCCATAAAAAATCTCCTCCTATAGCTCCTATAGTATCTCCGGAAGCCGCTGACGGGCGACAAGATCGACAAAGAGTCCGCCTCGCTTAATCAGGTCGTCGTAGGCGCCGTCTTCGGCGATGCGTCCCTGTTCCAAAACCAGAATGCGGTCGCAACGGCGGATGGTGCTCAACCGGTGGGCTATGACAAGGCGGGTACACTTGAGCCGCCCCAAAGCTTCTGCCACATGCTGCTGAGTGATGTTATCCAACGCCGATGTGGCTTCGTCAAACAAGAGGAGGCGGGGCTTGGCGGCAAGCGCCCGCGCTATCACGAGGCGCTGTTTTTGCCCGCCTGAAAAGCCGCCGCCCCCTTCGCTCACCATAGTGAACATCCCCATAGGCATAGCCCGAATGTCCTCGGCAAAACCTGCCATCTCAGCCGCCGCCCATGCGTCATCCAGCGTTAGATGCGGCGCGGAAACGACAATGTTTTCATAGATACTGCCCTGTCCGAGCTTGCTGTTCTGCATCACTGTGCCGATGAGCTTCCGCACGGATTTCATATCAAGCTTTTCAAGGTCTTTAGAATCATAGTAAATCGAACCGAACAGGGGCTTTTCAAAACCCAAAAGGAGGCGCAGCAGCGTCGACTTCCCACAGCCCGTTTTCCCGACAAGAGCCACATACTCTCCCTTGTTGATTTTGAGCGACAGGTTGTCAATAATCATCGGCGTCTTGTCGTCATAACGAAAAGAAACATGATTTAATTCGAGAGCCCCCGACAAACTAAGCGGGATATATTTGTCGCCGGATATTTCGGGCGCGGTTTCCAAAAAGGGCTTGAGTTGTTCAAGCACGGGGCGCACATTGACGAGGGTGTCAATCGAAAGCGGCGTAATCATGCCGTAAGCTACGCTAAAAGCCAAAAATGAGCCCGCCGTCATCTGCGAGCGTCCCGCGATATAATAGACGGCAAGCGTTCCCGCCAAGGTAATGCATGAGCTTATCACCGCGCTTGTCTTGAAAATAAAGGGCGGGGCGAAAGTCGTTTTCGCGACACGGCGATAACGCTTTGCCCACTGGGCGAAGGCGCGGTTTTCGGCGCCGACCAGCTTGATTTTTTGTATACCGTTGATTAACTGAAAGACAAAGCCGCTTGTTTGGGCGGCGGCTTTAAGCTGTTCAGCAAGGGTGCGGTTTTTGAACAAGGCGGTGATGATGGAAAAAAGCTGCGCCGCGACGAACGCCCCCAGTGCCGGCAGAAGTAGTTGCCGTCCATAAGAAAAAATCTGAATGAAGTAGCCAACGGAAAAAGCTAGGGAGAGGAGTCCGCCAAAGACAAAGTCAGTGAAAAAAGTGGTGAGGGCGGCGGAACCGTTGAGGCGTTCGGCACTTTCCCCCGCGCTGAACTTTTTGAAAAATAAAGCGGGTAACGAAAGCAGCCGCTCCATCAATGCCGACTGCAAACTCAGCTTGATTTTGACTTTCATTCGCTCAATGAGGAAACTCCGGCATATCATCACCAAAAATGACGAGAGAGACACGCCTGAAAGCGTTCCCAAAACCGCCAGCAACAAACGGCGCTCATCGGAGAGTACGATATGAGTGAATATCAGATTAGTGGTCGCGGGCACTACCATGCCAAAGAGCGTCAGCACCAGCTCGACGAACACAAAGAGCAGGACATCCCATGCGGACAGAGACCTGATGATATGGCGGATTAAATCACGCGGGGCAAGCGGTCGCCGGGGCAGCGGCTTGTAAAAACAAAAAGCTTCGCGCCCTATCGCGGCGGCGCGGCTTTTGGTAACACGCAACTTGCGCCCTGTCAGCTCGTCGGTGTAGCGGTAAGCTGAAAAGCCGCAGGGAATCAGCGCAAGCACTTTGCCGTTACACTCCGCCAGCAAGGGACCAATGCCGTCGCGGTACCAGTTTCTACGTAATTCCACACGCCGCTTTTGCAGCCCCGAAGGACGCAACATATAATCCAGCAAGTCCGGGATAGCCTCGATCGCTTCGGGCGCGTCTACCGCCTCGGCGTGAAAAAAGTCAAGTATCTCGCCAATCGCGCCCCGCACATGAGGCAGCCCCTGCGTCCGCGACGTGTTTGCGCGAAGAATGCGGTCTACGGCTTTTTCGCCCATGATCGGCGCGACAAGGTCGGCAAAAGCCGCGCTGAGCGATTCCTCATCGTTAAGCACCCGCACATTAATCAGTTCTTGAAACCAGCCCACAGCCCACTATAACGCCGCATTTGCGTGTTTTCAATACCTTCAGCAACTCCTGCACTTGTACAGTCCCCCGCGATTTTAATCGCGGGGACGGGCGGGGCGGGGAAGGCTTGCCAAAAAACAGACGCCCTCGCCTACGGCGGCATTTGTTGCGTAGTTTTTCCTCCATCCCAAGCAGTAGCTTGGGATTTTATTTCTGCGTAGTTTATTTC
>JAITNZ010000191.1 GCA_031290205.1 Spirochaetaceae bacterium | reverse complement strand
GTGCTTGTGCATCTTGGATTTTTTGCCGATATTGCAGAACACTATTCAGTATCTTTTTCGATCCACAACCTGTTCGATGAGCTTTATTCAATATCACTTTTCTATCCAGGACAAGGTCGCAGCTTCAACATATCATTGGGTGCGAAATTTTAGGAGAATTAATATGAAAAGAATTGCGATTTTAACTTTTGCTTTGTGCGCGTTTGTCAACAGCGCCGCCTTTTCGCATGAGTGGTTTGCCGCTCTTGCCGATACCAACAGTTACAAACAGGGGGATACCGTTCCTCTGTCGGTGTATGTTACCCATTATTTTATGACAGGCGACATAGTCGAAGAGCCCTCAGGGAATATGTTTTTTGTGCTACAGAACAACAGAGAAACCAATATAACGGTGATGGTCGGACGAAACGAAGCGCAGAAAGTTCTTTCCGCCCGTTTCGTCCTTCCCGACGGCGCACCGGTTATGATGTTAGTCGACAGAGTCGGTAATTTTGCTCATACAACAACGGCGGGTGTGAGGGGCAGCACAAAAGAAACGGTCAAGGCATTGGGACTCACTATTACAAAATCAACCCTAAGGGAGGAATGGTGCAAGATCTATGTCAATCCTGATTCAGCGGACAAGAGCTTCGCCAAGCCGCTGGGGCTACCATTGGAAATTGTGCCTGTAACAAATCCCGCTGATATTGCGGCAGGGAATGTGGCAGTCTTCAAGGTGCTGCTGAACGGTAAGTCTTTTGCCGGAGCAGGTATATCCGCGACATATAAAAGTTTTAACTCAAAAGATCAGCAAGCCTGGGCTATCAAAGATATGAAAACGAATAAATCAGGCGAGGTCACTTTAGACATACCGGCGGCGGCTAAGGATATATGGATAGTAAAAACCGCATACACAGGCGATGTTTCCCGCAATCCAACTTACGACGCAGTAGCCTACAGTTCATGGGTCTCGTTCGTGGTTAGAAAATGAGTGCCACAGGCACTTTCAGGCGCCACAGGCGCTTCCTGCCTTCCGTTCGATATGAAAACGGGGGGGGAGTGAACGGGGAACGGGGAACGGGGAACAGTGAATAGTGAACAGTGAATAGTGAACAGTGAACAGTGAACAGTGAACAGTGAACAGTGGACAGTGAACAGTGAACAGTGAACAGTGGACAGTGGACAGTGGACAGTGGACAGTGGACAGTGGACAGTGGACAGTGGACAGTGAAGAATGAGTAGTGAGCAATGAGTAATGAGTAATGAGCAATGAGCAGTGAACAGTGGACAGTGGACAGTGAGCAGTGAGCAGTGAACAGTGAGTAGTGAAGAATGATTTCAAAGTGAAATCTTCCCCTGTTCCCCGTTCCCCGTTCCCCATCACCTGTTCCCCATTAGAAAAGGAGAATAGCCTATGGAAAAATGATAGATATGATTAAGTGATTCCCTATCACTTTTGAATTTTTTGAAAGTGCACCGTGAACAAACCGCGGCTTGGCGGTCAATCGAAAGTTTTTCGATATACGGTTTGAAGCGGTGTGCTTTCTTTTTATAGGAGATAAATTATGAAAAAGACTTTTTCTCAATTTGACAACATTTTTTTTCGCATGAGAATGGGAACATGCGTGGCTTTTTTAGTATGTTCGTTCCCTGTTTTTGCTCAGGAGGCAGGGCAGGCGCAGGACAACCAAAGTTCGGATACGGTGGCGGTCGAAAAACCCAAAACAGAAGAGGTGGTGCTGCCCGGCGCGGAGGTGAGGGCGCAGAAGGAGACGGCGGAGCATATTAGTCAAGAGCAGATGACCGAGCGCGGCGATACGAATCTTTTGGAAGCGATTCGCTGGGTTCCGGGAATAATAATAAATGGCGGTGGTCATGCCGGCAAGGAACAGGGGGGATTCTCCATTCGAGGAGCTACAGGAGGAGCTGGTGACCAAGACTATATGTCTGTTTTTGTAGATGGTGTCCCATTACAGGCAAACAATGAGGGGCGTGTTGATTATGGCTCGCTTCTTACCGGAGGACTCGAAAGCATAGAAGTTGCGAAAGGCTATTCTTCAGGTGTCCTAGGACCTGGCGCTATTGGCGGCGCTCTTATTTTACGGACTGCGAAACCCAAGAGACCGCTGGAAATTTCCGCTAGAAGCAGCTTTTCCTTTGATGGCGGCGCTTACGCCGGAAATGTTGACAACATAGCGGTAGGTACGAGGCAGGGGATGTTTTATGCCCGGGCAGGCTTCCAAGGAAGTTTTATTGACCACTGGAGGCTTCCTGAAAGTTTTGAGCCGACAGACAATACTCCTCCCGAACAGGGTGGAAATCCGCAGAAAACGGGGAACAGAATTTTTTCTGGTTCGACAACAATTGGTGCAAATGCCATGGTGGGTTTTACTCCTTTAGATACCCTTGATATCTGGCTAACTTATAGCTATTCGGATAAAGATAAGGACTGGACTTCACCCGCGACTAGTGGCAGTTACACCATGGCGGCATATCCATATCTTAGAAGAAATAATGCCGCCTTCCATGTGGAATGGACTCCGCCCTTGATTAATCTGAGTCTCCGCGTTTATTTTGATGCGCTTGATGACAGGCGGCTTACAATAGGTGGTAGCGACAATGCCGCTAAATGGACGAACTACCTCAACAATAACTATTCCTACCGGGAATCCGAAGGTACCACTTGGGGTGTAAATCTTGGTGGTGGGTATACTATCAATGACTGGAGCAACGTTCAGGTTTCCTTACAGTTCAAACAGGCAGGCATGGATACATATTATAGCCGCGACAACATGGATCCGCCTCAGCACAGCGATTATTATAGGACAAGTGGATACCGGGACAATACATGGTTCGCGGGAGCCGAATACTCGGTAAACCCTTTCAAACCTTTTACAGCGGTAGTGGGATTTTGTTATGACATTATCGATCCACAATCGATGGTTTTGAGAGACGGCACAACATTCGCAGACAACGTAACTAACCCTTTTGAATTAAATGCCCTGCCGCAGTGGACACTCGGTCTGTTTTACGACCTTAGCGAACAGCACGAACTGCATCTTACCTACGCGAAGAAAAACCGTTTTCCTGATTGGAGATACAGGCAACAGCATGCAAACAGTTCTACTCAGAAACCAAATTTGGAGTTAGGTCCGGAAGAAATGCATCATTTTGAATTAGGCTACAAGGGGTATTTTCTTGAGAGCATACGCTTTACTACCGCGCTTTATGCCAGTTATTTTTTGAACGGAATATCCACGGTTCAACTGGATAACGACCCGGATGGCTACACGAGCCAAAGGCAGAATGTTGGTGAAAACTTGTACTATGGCGCTGAGTTTGGAACGGAAATGTTTCTTAATCAGTACTTTACTGTAGGCGCTGCTTTGGATTTGCTTAAATACAAAATTATTTCCAACCCCGTTCACATAGACCATTTGGGAGGGCGTCCCGAACTTTCGACAAACGCTTATTTCAGCATCACTCCTTTTGCCAACATGGATACGGGGCTCGCTCAGAATATCAGGATTATTCCGCGTTTTGAGTATGTCGCGTCAATGTATGATCTTGCATCGGCAAACGCGACCAATCTCTTGGCTGGTTATATGCTTTTGCATCTTAACCTTATAGCCGAAATTGCCAAACACTACTCGGTATCTTTCGCGATATACAATATGTTGGACGAGCTATACTACACTTTCCGTGAACATCCGTCGCCTGGCCGCAGCTTCAACATATCACTGGGCGCAAAATTTTAGTTCTTTTTTGGGAACAGTGAACAGGGAATAGTGAACAGTGAGGAATGAGGAATGAGCAATGAGCAGTGAGCAGTGAAGAATGATTTCAAAGTGAAATCTTCCCCTGTTCCCTGTTCCCAATTATAAAAGGAGGTGTCCTATGAATAGATGATTGATATGAAGCAAGTGATTCCCTATCACTTTTTGATTTTTTTGAATTTTTTGAAAATGCACCGTGAACAAACCGCGACTTGGCGGTCAATCGAAAGTTTTTCGATATTCGGTTTGAAGCGGTGTGCTTTCTCTTTATAGGAGATTTTTTATGAAAAAGACTTTTTTCCAATTTGACAACATTTTTTTACGCATGAGGATGGGAATATGCGTGGCTTTTTTAGTGTGTTCGTTCCCTGTTTTTTCGCAGGATGCTGGGCAGGCGCAGGACAACCAAAGTTCGGATACGGCGGTGGTCGAAAAACCCAAAACAGAAGAGGTGGTGCTGCCCGGCGCGGAGGTGAGGGCGCAGAAGGAGACGGCGGTACACGTAACTCAGGAGCAGATGACCGAACGTGGGGATGACAACATCATGGAAGCAATAAGATGGGTGCCTGGCATAACTATAACCAACGGACATCCCGGTATGGATAGTGGTTCCATCGCTTTGCGGGGGATAGGCGGATCTTCTGGCGGAGGAGACGGACTGGAACTTTTTGTTGATGGTGTTCCAATGACAAACATTTTTGATTATCGCATGGACTTTCCCGGTATCCTTACCGGTGGTTTTGAAAGTCTTGATATTATGAAAGGCTACAATTCTGTGCTTATGGGACCAAATATTTACGGCGGCGCTATGTCGCTTAAAAGCATAAAACCCAAAAAGGAGTTTGAGCTTTCCGCAAGAACAGGCTTTGACTTTGACGGCGGTGGTTTTGGGGGGAACACCGACTCGATTATAGCCGGTAGTAGGCTGGGGCTTTTTTACGCACAGGCAAGCTTCAATGGTCGTTTTATTGACCACACGAGGCTCTCGGATAGTTTTAAGCCCTATGACGATATTGCCCCTGAAGATGGCGGGGATTTTCAAAAAAAAGGAAACCGGCTCTGGTCAGATTTTAAAACAATGAGTACAAACATTATGATAGGAGTTAACCCTATTGAAACGCTTGATATTTGGGCAACTTATGGTTTTACTTATACCGATAAAGGCTTGAATCCTCCTGCTGTTAATCGAACAGGTGTTATGGCGTTTCCAGATGATACTCGTCATACGGTAACATTACATGCCGAATGGACGCCCGAGAAGTTCAATCTAAAGTTCCATGGGTATTTTGATAAAGTTGACAGAAGCGAACCTGAATTTTGGATTAGTAATAAACAAAACAATTGGGATGCTATTCAAACTTGGCTTAATACCGGTGTAGCAGTGGATATGCTTGATTTTGACCAATCGGTAATTGGTGTAAATCTGTTGGGTGGGTATACCATTAACGATTGGAATAAAATTGATGCAACGGTGCAATTCAAACAGGTAGGCGAGAAAAAATACGATGAAGAAAATGTCAAAAAAGTTGAACGGATTGATGCTAATCTGGAGCAGGATAAAACGATTAACTATTACTATGTCGGATCTGAATGGACGGCAAATCCATGGAAGCCATTTACCGCAGTGCTTGGACTTGGCATTGACGTCGTGGATTACCAGAAGCATTATACAGTAAATAGACCTGACCCCGAGATGCCAACGTATGTATCGCCGCAATGGGCAGTAGGTCTTTTTTATGATCTAAGCGAGCAGAATGAATTGTATTTTACGTATGCAAAAAAACACCACTTTTTGGATTTTACAGAAAGTAGCAACGTGCTAAATGGATCGGGCGCCATGAAACCTAATCCGGATTTAAAACAGCCGGAAAGGCATAATTTTGAATTTGGTTACAAAGGTTATTTTCTTGATAAAATACGCGTTGGCGCCGATGTTTTTATGACTTATGAGCTCAACAAAGTTGCCACAGTCGCTATTGATCCACCTGATGGCGCTTACACGCAGCAACGACAAAACGTGAATAAATTTCTGTACTATGGTATAGATTTTGATACGGAAATATTTCTTAATGATTACTTTAGTGTAGGCGGTTCGTTGGGTGTAACCAAGTATAAAATTTTGGAGGGAAAAGCTAATGTCAGCGGAGGTGTTGTCACTGAATGGGATTATATAGCATATATGCCGCAGCTTACAACAAATGGTTACTTGACCATTTCACCTTTTGCCGGCAAGGATACAGGCATTTTTAAGAACATCAAAGTTATCCCACGCTTTGAGTATGTTTCCTCATTTTATGAAACAAGCGGCGCGGCTAGTCAGGATATGGCAACAGGACAATCGACTTTAATTGATGCCCGCGCGCTCGTGCACCTGCGCATCAGCACCGATATTGCAGAACACTACTCGGTTTCTTTCGCGATAGAAAATATCACGGACGAGCTTTACTATGTATCGCGTTACTATCCGGGACAGGGTCGTAGCTTCAATATATCGCTTGGCGCAAAATTTTAAGGAGTATTACCCCATGAGTCTTTTTGAGCTTTTTAATATGGGCGGGCTTTTTATGTGGCCGCTGCTTTTGTTTTCTATGGCGACCGTGGCGATTGCGCTGGAGCGCGCGATTTTCATCTTTCGCAATAATTTGCGCCTTGACGACCTCGAGGCGCAGTCCGTGGCATATATCAGGCGGGGGGATATGGAGGGAGCGCGCCTCTACCTCGAAAAGCTATCCGCACGGCGCATGGGTGCGAAAATACTGTGGACGATGATGAGCCACAGGGAGCTTTCCAAAGACCTTGTCGAAAGAGTTACGGAAACACAGGCGCTCTCCTGCATCAACAAGCTGGAAACCGGTTTTAATTTTCTTACCGCGCTTGGGTCTCTCTCCCCGCTAACGGGCTTTCTGGGGACAGTCTCCGGCATGATAGGGGCGTTCAAGTCTATCGCGGAAGCAACGGAGGTGAACGCCCAGATTGTCGCCAACGGTATCTATGAAGCGCTTGTCACCACCGTATTCGGGCTGATTATCGCCATCATCGCGATGGTTGCCCACTCACTATTTTCTCATGTGGTCGATAGCTTTGCGTCAAACGTGGAGTTTGCCTGTTCGGATATGCTGACGGAACTTGCGCTGGCGGAAAAGAGGGAGGCGGCATGAGGCTGCGCCGCAAAAAACGCGCCGGCTTTGCCGACTCCAGCGCTTCAAGCGATATTGCATTTTTGTTGATAATCTACTTTATTGTGATTGCCGGCTTCAATATCAACAAGGGATTTTTGATGCACCTTCCCGCAAAGGATTCTACGCGGACGGTTAAGAGGGAAAACCTCCTGCGTTTTGAGTTGGACGATTCGGGGCAAACACTTTTGCAGGGCGCCGTCATTCATCCCGCAGAAACGGAGCGCGCCATAGCGAGCGCCATTGCCGCCAACGAGGAGCTGGCGGTGATGCTCACCATTTCCCCCTTCACCCCCTGGCAATATGTGGTGTCGTTTGTTGAAATAGCGCAAAAACTCAAGGTAGAAGCTTTTTCATTTTCCATGAAGGAGGATATTCACGATGCCGCTCAAGAGGTTTTTCCATGAAGATAAGCCGTGATAGAAAAGATTTCACCGTGCCACTCAACTCCATGTCGGATGTAGCTTTCTTGCTGCTTATCTTTATCATGCTTGTTTCCCTTATCAACTATCGTAAGGAGGTTCACATAGATTACCCCGTGGGGGAAGCAAGCCAAAAAACAAGCGCCGAAAAAAACCTTGAAATATGGATAGACAAAACGGGGAATGTCTATCTTGATGGGGATAGCGCAACTTTCAGCGAGGTGGAGGCTGCGGTGAAGACCTTCTCCATGGACGCCCCCGACACACGCATCCATTTTATCGTCGACCGCGATACCCCTTTTATGTTTGTGAACTCTGGACTCGACATCTTGAAGCAGTTCCAGTACCGGTCGGTAAGCCTCGTCGTCAAAGACGCCGCACAGTGAGGCGCCGCCATCTCGGGCGCTGTAGTAACCCGCCCCAAACCTGCTTACGCCGTCGGCACTGCTAACGCCCTTCGCAAGGGCATAAAAGTGCCTGAGGCACCGCCTGTGGCGCCCTGCTTAGGCAGTTTTACTGCGAGAGCCGTCATCAAGGGCTGAAAGTGCCTGAGGCACTGCCTGTGGCGGACCGTCAACCAGCGCGCCGAGGTCGGCTCCGCCACGGAAGCGCAGCACGTTCACGATGAATATGTTGAGCTTGTTGATGATGTTGGGCGGGAGGAGGTTGCCGTCAACTTCAACAGAGAGTATCGGGTAGTTCCGCTCGCGCGCCCAGGGGGTGAAGATGCCTTCGATTACCCGCCCGATAAGGCAGGCAAACGGCGAAATGTTCACGATGCCGGAATAGCCGGAATCCATCGCCGCCGCCGCCGAGCCTGACGACACGGCAATCTCGGAGTTCAGCTCGAGGTTGAGGAAGTGCTCCTGCGTGTAGCGCATAATTTCGTGCATGTCGTGAGGCGTTTTCGGTATCAGCCCCGTCGGATTGAGGATGGAAAGCGTCTTCTTTTCGATTGAATGTTTCCACCATTCTTCGAGCTTGAGCTTCCAGAGCTCGCGCCGCTTGCCCGGCTGCTTCAGCTTGATGAGTTTTTCGAGCGAATACTCGCGGACGAAGTCGAGGTAGTGTATCCATTCCGAGATGCCCGCCACCTTGACGATGATGCCCCGCTCACTCAAGAGGTCGGTAAGTTCCCCGACGGCAAAGTCGTCGCGGCGGACATAGATTTCGCCGACGACGAGGACGCGGGGGCAATCGTCAATCTGCCGCTTCAGCGGAATCTTTTTCACGTCGGCGGCAACTTGACGTAGCCCCTTCCAAACGTCTTTTGGTTTGTGTTCGACGATGCTCATCAACGCTCGCCAGCTTTTTTCAAAATCAGCCTGCGCGCGCTTGGGGTCGCAGGCGAGGGCTTTGAGCGAGCATTGAATGTCTTTGAGGTAGTCGGAGAGGACGAGCCCCTTCCACATTTCCTTACCGAAGTTCGCGCCGAGTTCCGTGTAGGAATTATCCGCCGAGAGGGTGAAGACGAGGACATTTTCGATGCGGAGGTCGCGGAAGAGGTTTTCGTAGAAGACGAAATACTGCCCCGTGCGGCAGGGTCCGGTGGTTATCGGCACGAAGAGGAGGTAGAGTTCGTCTTTGCGGTAGCGGGGGCTGGCGAGGAATTCGAAGGCGCTGCCGAGCACGAGGTGGCTGGGGACGCACTCTTTGCCGCTGGCGTGGGCGCGGGCGACCTGCACGGTTTTTACCGTCGAGACGGGAAGCGCCTCGGTGTTTATATCGAGGCTGCGGATGGTTGCCCCCATATATTCGGTGGAAATCGCCCCCATGTTGGAGAGGAGTATTTTGACGCGGGAGTTGCCTTTCACCGCCATCCGCTCGCCGGTTTTGACGTTGTGCACCGAAAGGTCGCTCTGCTCGAAACGCCAGCCGTTGTCGTACCTCTCAGCCTCAAGCTCAAACTTTTTGGCGCGGTAGCCGTCGATAATATCGAGGAACGCCTCCACCCGCGTATCGACGCCGGCATCGGCACTGTGGCTGTCCAGTTCGAGGATGAGGTAAGGCTTCTGCCCCATAGCCCACTTGAGGTAGTGGAGGATGAAGCTATCCGGCGCGCAGGAAAAGTTCGTGATGTAGGTAACGTAGATGTTGTCCTCTTTTTTGAGGAAGTTCGACGCTTTGACATCCTGCTGCCCGTAATACCAATACATATTCGGGAAAATCGGCTCGTCCTCGAAGGGGAGTATGTCGAAGGGGACTATCGAAAAGCCCCGCGTGGTAAACTTGCGCGGAATCCCCATGTTCGCCTCGGAAGTGAACGCATTGTAAGGGCGCCCCAAGAGGGCTATCACGGGGCGCTCCGCCTCCCGCGCCTCGCGGAGCGCTTCTATCCCGAGCTTCTGGCAGGCGGCGAAAAACTCTTTCTGTTTGGTCAGCGCGATATTGAACGCCGCTTCGGTCTCCTCTGCGCCTATGCCGAGCCGCTCGGTCATCTGCATAAAAAGTTCCAGCGCCTTCTCCTCGCCGAACTTGAAGCTGACGATGAGGGGGAGGAAGCGCTCTTTCGGGATGTCGGGGAATGCCTTTTCGATATAGTAGGGCAGCGCCTGCGTAATCGGACAGAAGTTGGCATGCACCTCTTTTTCGTAGCTGGGCATATCGCGGAAATGGGGGAGCAGCACATAGTCGGCGCCCTTATCGAGGCAATCCTGCACCGCCCCATGGGCGATTTCCGCCGGAAAACAGTAGGTTGATTCGGCGCGCGCCACCCCGCTATGCGCCACCTCCTCCGACAAAAACGTCCTGATGCCGAGCTCGTAGAAGAACCACGAGTAAAGCGGGTAGAGCGTGTGGACGGAGAACGCACGGGGGATGCCTACAACGAAACTCCGTTTCGTTGTAGGCGGGGTTTGGGGTTTGGGGTTTGGGGTTTGGGGAGTATCGCTCTGAAAACCACCACTCTCACGGGGAGCGAACTGAGATTTCAAATCTGACCCCCCCGACCCCATACCCCCGACCCCATACCCTTTCTTCCCCCCACTCCCCTCTCTTGGCGCGGCGAATTCCTCAAACAGCAGCTTCTCGCGCTTCTCAACATAGTCGAACACGGGGACATCTTTCACGGACTTCCGCATATTCGTGTATTTGTTGCAGCGCCCGCCGAACATATAGCGGTTGCCGCCGACGAGCAGCACCTGGATGGGGCAGCGGTTTTCGCAGGAGCCGCACTTGAAGACACGCTCGTAGACGATTTCCCGCTCGAGGAGTTCCGCTATCACCACGCGCTTTTCGCTCAAAAGCCCCTCGGCGCATTTTCGCTTGGCAAGGAGCGCCACGCCGAAGCAGCCTGACAGTTCGGGGCTCGGCGGCACGAGGATTTCCTTGTCGAGCATCATCGCAAAGGCGAGCGGCACGGCGGGATTCTTGGCGACGCCGCCTTGCAGGAAGATTTTGCCGCCAATCGTGCGGTTGCCGACGACGCGGTTCAGATAGTTTGCCGCAATCGAGCCGATGATGCCGGCGGTGATGTTCTCTTTCGAGGCGCCCTGCTGCACCGCCTTGCGGATGTCCGAGTTGATGAACGCCGAGCAGTGCTCGCCGAACTTGCAGGGAGCGTCCGCGCCGAGGGCGATGGGTCCGATTTCTGGCGCGCTCTTTATCGAGAGGTCGCCGGACGCGCTCTCTTCGAGGAACGAGCCCGTCCCCGCGGAGCAGGCTTCGTTCATCGCATAGTCGATGGGCACCCCGTTTTTAAGGAGCACATATTTCGCGTCCTGCCCGCCGATTTCAAATATCGTCTCGACTTCGCGGTCGAAGTAGGTCGTGCCCACCGAGTGGGCGATGATTTCATTGTAGACGCCGGGCGTTTCGAGGTAGACGCCGAGTATTTCGCGCGAGGATCCTGTCGTCGCCACCAGCGCGATGTCGATCTCCGCGCCGCCCGTGTCGCAGGCAACCTTCTCGCCAATAATCCGCAGACACTCCTTCAGCGCCTTCACGGGGTCGCCGTGCGTGCGCCCGTAGTGGCTTGCGGCAACCTCATCAGTCTCGTAATCAACGAGGCAGGCCTTCGTCGTCGTCGAGCCGCCGTCCACGCCGAGCACGTATTTCCGCCCCGCGCCGACCTTGCAATCAGCCTTTTCAAAGTATTTCACCTTGTCCTTCCATTTCGAGAGCGGCTGCAGCGTGCCGAAGCGGATTTCGTTCGCTTTGAGGAGGGCAGAGACGTGAGGAAGCGGGCTGCCTGACTCGGCGGCAAGCACCGCCGCCCCGAATGCTTCGAAAACCGGCGCACTATCGGGGATGATAAACTCAATCTCGGGCGCTTTTTCCTTTATAAAGCGGATAATATGCCGGTTCAGCGTGATGCCGCCTGCAAGGACGACGCGCCCCCGCGTAATCTTCGCGCGCTTAAGAAAGTCGATAACCTTCACCGCCATCACGTCCGAAAGAGAGAGCACGATGTCGTCCTTCGTCGCCTCCCGCTTGTTCAAGCGGTGCGTGCAGTCGCTCTTCATAAAGACCGAGCACCGAGTCGACAGCGGATGCACCTTCGCCGTGTCCGGCACCTTCTCGATGTCGGCAAGCGTCATGTCCATGCGGGCAAGCTGCTGCTTGAGGAACTCGCCCGTCCCCGAAGCGCACTTGTTGCCCGAAAAGCTATTGATAATCTTCCCCGCCCCGTCGAGCCGGTAGACGATGAGGTCTTCCCCCCCCATGCTCACGATCGCATCAGGCACGCCGCCCTCCGCGCTCATCCCCCGCAACGCCGCCTCCGCGCAGAGCGGTTCGAGAGTGCCCGTCACGTTAAACATGAAGCGCCCCTCGTTTCCTGTTACCAAGGCGGGGATACCCTCCGGCGCCTTGCCGTCCTCAAGCAATTTCCTAATTGCCGAATGAAAATCCCCCTCGTGGGGGATTGCCGCACTCCATAAGACTGTGCCCTCTTCCTGTATTACCATTTTAAGGCTCGTAGAGCCGATATTTATACCAAGTGATTTCATACTGCCACATAATAACAAAATTTCCCCTTCCAATCAACCGGTCGCATTGCCTCATAATTAATCTAGCCGAAAATGGGGTGGTTCCTCAAAACCAAAACCTAGCCGAAATCAGGCCGCGTGGGTCTGACCGTCCTCCTGACAGGAGGGCTGTTTCATGTTC
>JAITNZ010000127.1 GCA_031290205.1 Spirochaetaceae bacterium | reverse complement strand
CAACGGACAGCCTATATTGTTCCCACTCACAAAAGAACAAAAAATCATACTTGATGCGTTTTCTGTGCCGTATCCGCTGTAGGTATAATTTGGGGTAGGGAATTTAGGATACTATATTGTTGACGAGGGGGGGCGTTGCGGGGGGATACCCCCCGCAGAGAGGGTAGCGCGCAACAACGTGCGCGCGTAGGGGGATACTTCCCCCTCTTCACCTACTACTTACTCCCTATGTACCTAGAATTTGGAAGTACACCCAGCCTGTGGCAGGGTGCTTTACGTTTGTGGGACAATGGGGTATACTGCGAGGCAGCTATGGTTGAAGAAAAACTTTGGTTTGAAACTCATAATGAGATTAAATTATTCGTGCGCAAGTGGAAGCCTGATACGCCGCCGCGTGCTGCCGTCAATATTATTCACGGCATGGGGGAACACGGCGGACGGTATGCGGGAATAGCCGCATTTTTATGCGGGGCGGGTATTGAAGTGTGGTGCGCCGACCAGCGCGGGCACGGCAAAACAGCTGATGTAGCCGTCAATAGCGAAGCAAACGGGGGTTTACCGGGACATTGCGCGGATAAGGGCGCCATTACGAAGGTTCTCCTTGACATCAATAAAATTAACGAAAAAATGAAAAGCGCCTACCCCGCGCTGCCGCTCTTCCTGCTGGGACATTCGTGGGGTTCTTTTATGGCACAGAATTATATCGAATCGTCAAGGACGAATCTGGCGGGCTGTATCCTGTCGGGAACACGGGGACCAGACCGGACGTGGCTTAGCGGGGCTCTAGCCCTTATCCGTGTTGTTACCGCGCTTTACGGGGTGCGGCATCGTTCATTTTTCGTCAACAAACTGGTGTTCGGTTCCTACAACAAATCCTTTGCGCCTGCAAAAACGCACTTTGACTGGTTAAGCCGCGATGCAAGAGAAGCCGCGTTCTTTGCCGAGGATCCGCTCTGCGGAGCGCTTCCCAGCGCGGGTTTCTTCCGCGATATGTTGATACTCTTAAAACAGGTCCACAGGAGCCGCAATCTTGATAAGATACGGAGGACGTTACCCGTCTATATGTTCAGCGGGAGCAAAGACCCCGTTGGGGGGATGGGTGAAAATGTTACCGCCTTGGCGGAAAAATACAAAAAAATCAGAATAAGCGATCTTGAGCTCGTCCTCTATCCTGACGCGCGGCATGAATGTCTGCATGAAATCAACAGGGAAGAGGTGATGCACAATCTCCTTACATGGTTGGAGAAGCACATTTGAGATACCGATACAAAAAAAACGATGCGGGTAAGTTCATCAAATCCGCCACCATTTACACCGCCGCCGAGCATAAGATAAATCAGGCTGATGTCGATCCGCAGGCGGCGTATATCTGCGAAAAGCTCAACAACGAGGGCTTCGAGACCTATATCGTCGGCGGCGCCGTCCGCGACCTGCTCTTAAAAAAAGTTCCCAAAGATTTCGATATTGCGAGCGCCGCCCCGCCGTCGAAGATAAAGAGGTTTTTCGGTAATTCAAGAATAATAGGCAAACGGTTCAGGCTGGTTCATATTTTTTTCGGCGAAAAGATTTTTGAAATCGCCACATTCCGTTCGTTAGGGAATGGTGCGGACGGCAATACGTTCGGCACTATTGATGATGATGTTAAGCGCCGCGATTTTACGATGAACGCGCTCTTCTATGACCCCCAAAAACAGTTGGTGCTCGACTATGTCGGCGGTTTCGAGGATATAAACGACCGGAAAATCAAACCGATTATTCCCCTTAAAACGATTTTTGAAGACGACCCTGTCCGCATGATACGCGCCGTCAAATATGCCGTGCTCTCCGATTTTAAGCTGCCGTTTTTTCTGCGTGAAAAAATCAAAAACTCTTCCTCATTTCTTAAGCGCATATCGGATTCGCGCCTAACCGAAGAAATAGCGAAAATATTAAAATCGCCGCAGGCGGGTAAAATCATCGAAGCCCTTGCCTCAATGGGGCTCTATGTCCACCTTCAGCCTCGTGCGTCAAAGCTGATTGCCGAATCAGCCCCCTTCCGCACGCGTTATTTTACCACCCTCAGCAAGCTCAACCGGCACGATTCCGCCGAGCACGACGAATACACCGAATCGCTCTCCGGCGGGCTTGGCGCCTTAGTGCGCGATTATATTGACGACAGCATCTGCTGGAAGGAAACCACCGAAGAATCGTATCGAGAGACATTCAGGCTGGCGCGGAAGTTCGTCCTCCCAATAAACCCGCCCCGCATGGAACTGGGCAGGGCAATCCGCGATATATACGCCGAGCACGGCATCACCGTCAAAAAATGGCGGAATTTCGACCGACGCTAGTCAGCAGCTCCCCCACTTGAGCTGGTGCCCCGCGCCGCCACAGGCGGTTCCTGCCTTGCTTTCACTTTGTAAAAGGCGCTGTTAGCTACGTTGCGCTGTGTAACAGCGAATCGCGGGGAGGCGCACAGACAGGATAAATCCTGTCTGCATTTTGGTTAGTGTAGGGGTATCCTGCGCCACGCCATGAACGATTAACCGCAATAACGCCCCATCGGGTGCTATTATTGGGCGGGGTAGCGACGCAATTTTGCGGCGCGGCGCGCTGATAACGCCTTCTGAACAGCGGCTTTCGCTGGCGCTACGCCGTGCTAGATTAATTGCGTAA
>JAITNZ010000065.1 GCA_031290205.1 Spirochaetaceae bacterium | reverse complement strand
CGGTTAGGAGGATGGCAGGTGCGCGGGTGTTTGTCGGTAAATGCTCGTGGCGTCGTGTATGGCAGCAAGCACTGGCGCGTCCGCGCTTGTGCTGCTGACCGAGAGTGCCCCCCCGTGCCCTGACCGAGAAAGCCTTCCCCTGCTCGTGGCGTCGTGTATTGCAGCGAGCGCTGGCGCGTTAGCGCTTGTGCCGCGTACCCGAGAAAGCCTTCCCCCTGTGGAGCGGGTGTTTCTTCAGATCAAACTGAGAATCACTATCCTTATGCCGAATGCCAGCAAAAGCATCAGCATTGAGGCGGCGTAGTGGAGGCGGTTGGCGCGGATGATGTCGCAGCGCTCTATGCTGCGCGTCTCGTCGCCGATAAACGGCTTTTCTTCGAGTGCGCCCTCGTAGAACGCCGGTCCCGCCAAGCGCAGCCCGAGGGCGCCGGCGCAGGCTGCCTCCGTCTGGGCTGAGTTCGGGCTGGCGTGTTTGCGCTTGTCGCGCCGCCAGACCCGTGCAGCGCCCCGCGCGTCGAAGCCTAGCGGCACAGAGGCGGCTATCATGAGGAGGGCGGAGAGGCGGGAGGGCGCCAGATTGAGGAGGTCGTCGACGCGGGCGGCTGCCCTGCCGAAGTAAAGATAGCGTTCGTTCTTGTAGCCTATCATCGAATCCATCGTATTTGCCGCCTTGTAGAGGCAGCCTGCCGCCGCGCCGCCGAGGGCGATGAAAAAGAGCGGCGCCGCCGCGCCATCGCTGGAATTTTCGGCGACAGTCTCCACCGCCGCCCGCGCGACCCCCGCCTCATCAAGATTTTTCGTATCACGCCCGACTATCATCGAAAGCGCGCGCCTCGCGCCCTCAATATCGCCCGCTTCAAGGCGGGAAAACACCCTCAGGCTCTCGACGCGGAGGTCTTTTACGGCGATCAGCTGATAGACAAGCAGCGTTTCCAGCACACAGCCCGCCGCCGGATGAAGGCGATAGGCAAAATAGAGGAGGCAGGCGGGCGCCCCCGCCGAAATAAGCAGCACGGCGGCGCAAAAAAATATCCCGCGAACAAAGAGGGTTTTGTCTGTGCGCCCGTTCGTGTGGTTCGTGTCGTTTGTGGTTGATTTAACCGGCGTCCCCCTCAGCCTCGTGCCCCGGAAAAAAAATTCCAGTTTGCTAATCAAAAAGCCGAAAAGACGGACGATGTGGGGGAACTCCGGCGGGTCGCCAAAGAGCAAATCGAGGAGAAAACCTGCGGCGAGGGGGCATGCAAGGAAAAGAGCGCTCATTAGAGCATGTCAGCCGCTGCCTCGTGTTTCCAGCGCCGCGCAATATCCGCCGCGGTTTCCCCCGCCGTATTGCGAATGGTTTTATCCGCGCCGAGTTCCAGCAAAAACTTTATCGTGTCCGTGTTGCCGATTTTTGCCGTGTAATGCAGCGCGGTGTTGCCGCCGGTATCGCGGGCGTTTATCGACTTGCCGCCGAAAAGGGCGCGGATTGCATCCTGGTTGCCCCTTTCCAGCACGATGTCCGCCGGCGTCTTGCCGTCCCGCCCGACGGAAAAAGCATTGGATCCCTGGTCGCTTAAAAATTTTGCCGCCTCCCAGTTTTCCATATCAACGGCATAGCGTAGCGGTATCCAGCCCCGCCCGTCGACTATCGAAAGCTGCCGTTGCCCCGCCCACGACGTTATCGCTTCGATTTCGGATTCTGGCCTCTTTTCCACAAGCGCGATGCTCAACGGGGAGCGCCCGGCGTCATCAGTCTGTTCGCGCCCTTTCCCCAAAAGCGAAAGCACCATCCGCTGCGAGGTCTGCAAGGCGGCGATGAACGGGCTCTTGCCGTCGGCATCCCGCGCGTGAATTTGAGCGCCCCTATCGAGGAGGAGGGCGACGAGGTCGCTGCGCTCGTTTTCAACGGCAAGCAAAAGCGGCGTTTCACCGTTATTGTTGCGGGTATTAATGTCGGCGCCGGAGCGGGCGAGGTGGTCGGCGGAACGGAAATTCCCCATCACAACCGCCGTCATTAGCGGCGTATTGCCGTCTACATCGCGCATTTCCAGACCGGCGCCGCGCTGCACGAGGAGGTTCTCCATCGTCGAACGTCCCAGCTTTACCGCATCGTGAAGCGCAGTGTTGCCGTATAAGTTGTAAGCATCAATATCAATCTTTGCGCCGATAAGCGCTTCCGCCGCCGATTGCGCCTCCCAGCGCACGGCAACGTGAAGAACGGTATTCCCCAGCGAATCGCGGGCATTAAGCGAAGCTCCGGCAGAGAGGAGGCTCCGTATCGTCGGCGCCGAATTGATACGCACCGCCATGAAGAGCGGCGTCTCGCCCAGCGCATTCTGAGCCTCGACCTTGGCGCCGCGCCGGACAATTATCGGAATAATCCTATCGAGTTGCCACTGGGTGGCTTGATGCAAAATCGTATTTCCCTGTGCATCGCTCAGCGTAAACACCGGTCCGGTGAGCAGCCACTCCCTCGGTCCACCCGGACTAAAAAAGGCTAGATAGAGCGGGCTTTCTCCTTTGGCGTTTTGCAGAAAAATATCGGCATTGCGGGCGAGGAGCATCTCGCCTGTGGCGGCATTATTCTGCTTAATCGCTATATGCAGCGCCGTATCGCCTTCCTGGTTGCGGGCATTCACCAGCGCGTTTTTATCGAGGATCAGGCGGATTATATCGGGGTTTGCCGCAAGTTTGACGGCGGCAATCAGCGGCGTATTCCCTCCGCTGTCATTCTGACGGACAGCCGACTCAGTAATAATCTCTTGTAGAACGGCGTTATCAGCCTTCTGCAACGCTCGCTGAAACGGCGTAATCCCTGTATTCGTTGCCGCAAAAATGTCCGCGCCAGAGGCGAGCAGCGGCGGGATTAATTCCGCGCAGTCCTTGTCAACAGCAGTAAAAAGGGGGGTCTCGCCTTTAATGTTATGAATCGAAACATCAGCCTTATTGAGTAAGAGGACTTCCAGCACATCAGGCGGGCGGCGCAAAGCAATGACGATATGAGCGGGAGAGTCGCCGCGTTCATCACGAATATTCGGGTTCCCTCCGTTTGCCAAGAGGATTTCCAGCGCTTCGCGATGGTCGGGGGCGGGAATCGCAATATGCATCGCCGTGTTCCCCTTCGCATCCTGCACATCAACATTCGCGCCATGCTGCATGAGCTTGCGCAGCGTATCAATGTCGCCAATACGCGCCGATTCTATCAAGGGCGTGTCGCCGGAAGTGTTTTTGATATTAGGGTCGGCGCCATTATCCAGCAAATAATCCGTCCAGCCGGTATAGCGCTCGCGGACGGCAAAGTGCAGCGGCGAAACGCCGTTCGACGCCCGTTGATTGTAGTATTGGCTGCGAACCGCCGGCGCAAAATAGGGATAGAATGGGTCGCTCGAATTCCCACCCGCAGTGATGATAAAAACTGAAGTATCGGCATGAGGGCGTGAATCACGGTGCGCGAAACAGAGGTCTAACGCCGTTTTGCCGGCGCTGTTTTTTTTGGAAGCAAGCGCGGCAAGATTCGTTCCCCTTAGCGCCTTGAGTATCGTCTGCACCACCGAGGCATCTCCCGAATCGGCGGCTAAATGGAGGAGCGTGTTCCCGTTTTCATCGCTCGCGAACAGGGAGTTCTCGGTGATAATTGAGCTGAGGAATGTGCTGTCCCCCGCTGCTATCGCAATTTGCGCTACGGAATCGCCCGACGCGGGCTTGTGATGAATATTCGCGCCCGCAACTACCAGAATTTTCGCGCTCTCGGCATCCAGAAAACCCGCGCTGATAGTCAGCGGCGTCCGCCCTTCATCATCGGAGACATCGGGCAAGGTTCCCAGCCGGATAAAAAAGTCGATAAGCGCGCTATCTTGGGCAAGAGCGGCATAATGAATCGCGTTTTTCCCATCGCCAGCCTTGTCGTTCGGACCAAGGTTAGAGATAAAATACATCTTCGCGTCTTCGATTTTCCCCTGACGGATAAGTTCTTCTATCCTCGTGAGCGGCGTCCTTTCCGCTCGGGGCGCTACCGCAGGCGCACCTGACACCGGCGCCGATTCAGCGCTCGTGTCGGGAACAGCCTCGCCCTTCCCGCCGGCAAAGAGACCGGCACCGCTAAAAAACAGAAACACAAACGAAAACACGCAAAAAGCAAACAAAACCGGAGATTTCTTTTCCATTCGAAAAACTCGCACTTCTTCCATTCGGGCATACCTCTGTCTTCATTTTCGGCAGTTTTGATGAGGAACCTAAGCAAAAAAAATAAAAAATCCCATTACTACTCAGGAGGGTGCACTTCCAAATTCTGGGTAAATCAGGTAGGCGCTATGGAAATCTCCAGTATAAGGAGGGGGAAGTCTCCCCCTCGCCCAATAACTGCGCCCGAAACGTTGAGGGCGTTGGGGGTTAATACAGCACGGCGTAGCGCCAGCAAAAACCACTGTTCAGACAGCGGTATCAGCGCGCCGCGCGCACGTTGTTGCGCGTTACCCCCTCTGCGGGGGAGTGCCCCCGCAACGCCCCCCCGTCTAAGTGCTACAGTTTCTGCCTAACAGTAAAGCCCTAACCGCAAAACGCGCGGTAACGCCGCCACAGGTGGTTTCAGCCCTGCCCTTAGTTAGAAAAAGGCGATTAAAGACAGGAAGCGGCGCTTCCAGCAAATGCTCGTGGCGTCGTGTATTGCAGCGATCGCTGGCGCGTTCGCGCTTGTGCCGCTGCACGAGATTGCCTCCCCGTATGGCAGCGAGCACTGGCGCGTCAGCGCTTGTGCCGCTGCCCGAGAAAGCCTTCCCCCTACGCCCCCCCGTCTAAGTGCTACGGTTATTGCCTAACAGTAAAGCCCTAACCGCAAAACGCGCGGCAGTACTCCATTCCTCATAACGGCTGTTTTGACCACAGCGTCCCGGCTGGATCTCGCGTATACGTTCCCGGTCCATCGTATATGTCTATCATGTCGTCGCCGCCTTCGCCGTCGTCGCCGGGGAATTGACCGTAGTAATAGCTGAAATCAATGGCACCCAGGGTCGCGCTGACAAGTCCGGAGGTTTGCCCGTTCCATGGATTGCCATAGAACACACGATCACAGAGCGTGACGGTCCCTGTGCATACGGACATGTCTATGCTGGTGAGGCTGGTGCAGCCTCCGAATGCGGCATCGTAGATCCAGGTGAGGCTTGCCGGAAAGGTTATGTTGGCAAGGCTGGTGCAGTTCGCGAATGCATACATACCGATAGTGCTTACGCTTGCCGGAAGAGTTATGCTGGTAAGTCCGGTGCAGTTCTCGAATGTATGCATGCCGATAGTGCTTACGCTTGACGGAAGAGTTATGCTGGTAAGATACTGGCAGTTGGTAAATGCGTAATGATAAACATAGTAGGATGGGGTCCCCACCACAAGCTCGTCGTATCCATTGAATCCGGTTACGCCCTCGGGCAGCGCAATGCCTTTGATGTAGCTGTTATCCTTTATGATGTCGTCCATCACTGGCGAAGTTACCTCGTTGTTCGCAAAGCTGTTGCCTTCGCCGAAGTTCAGCGAAACATACTGAGCGGCATCGCTCACTTTGCCGTTGACCGCCGTCATTGCCACCGCATCCAGCTCGCCTGCATTGATTATCTTGATGCGGGCGGGATTTGCCACGCCGTTGGAAGATCCCTGGTTGTCGATGATAAACTGGCTAAGGTCATTCCAACTGTTACTGTGAGCCGTATAATCATAGATCTCTTCCGGCGGCGGCAACGGCGGCGGAACGTATCCTTCCTTCTGAACCATTACCCAATATTCCACCGTAGTAGTGCCGTTTGCCGCCGTTACCGTATATGCTACCGGAGTGGTGAGCGAATTGCTAAAGTCCCGGCTTGCCAAGTTTGCAGGCGAAATACCCGCCCCCGAATGGATGATAATCGGCTTCAGCTTGCTCAAGTCTGTCTCTGCGGACACGGTAACGGTGATGGTTTTGGGGCTGGCTTCATCGTCAATGCTGCCGGAAACCGAGGCGGCAAGTCCAGCGGCGGAATTTTCTTCCTTCGTAAAGCCGAAGGATAGGATGCTCGCTGATTCTTGTGTCTGCTGCATCACACTCACCGTATATGTTTTTTGATTTTGGACCGTAATGGATTTGGCGGTGCTAATCGTGTATAAAACGTCCCCCGAAAAGTTGGTTTGTGTCTCCGGTATAAAAGTATTCCCCGGATTGGTTTTAAGCGTTGGGATGAGCGGACTGGTCGGCACTCCGAACGGCAACACCACCACGACCGTTCCCGCCCCATGGTCGATGCCACCGACCGCGTCCTTGGAAAGAGCCGCGTTTTTGCCTGCCTCAAACCTGAAGTCGAGCAACGACGCCGTCACATCGGCATCGCGGACGACATCCCCATTCAAAGCCCATATACGGGTAGCGGGCGCGATGCCGGTTTTTTTGATGGTTACCAGAACAATGCCTTCGGCATCATCGGGCACTTTTTTCACCTTCAGCGTATAGATTCCCGCCACCATTTTCTTCACGCCGGTCGCCGTGATTCCAGACTCAGTCGAACTGTGATACTCAAACGTGAAGAGTTTTGCAAGCCCCTCCTCGCCGAGGGTCTCGACCAACTCCTTAATCTCCTTGCTAAAGTCGAGCGTCAGCGTAGCCGTTAAGGTTCCGCCCTCAAGCGCCGCCTTAGTCGGCGTCAAACTAATCCACACCGTCTCGGGTGTAAGATTCAGCCCTGATGTATCCGCAATCGCATTGCAAGAGGCAAACACGCCGGCGAAAGCTAACACGATAAGCACAACGCTCCCGATTGCAAATTTTGTAATTTTGTTTTCCATAATTTTTCTCCTAAAATAAAGTTATAGTCGTTCTACTTGATAAATATAATAAGAAATTTGTCCGCGAATTACACGAATTAACGCGAATAATTACGGATATATAATCATTCAGGATAATTCGCGTCAATTCGCGGATATTATTTCTAACTCCAATTTTATAGTCGCCCTATGGGCGGCTTCTTTTCAGCCGCTTGCGCGGCGTCCAATACCTTTGTCCACTGTCCATTCTTCATCGCTGCGCTCTCCGCGTCCTCTGCGGTTTATCTCAAAAAAGTACCTAAAAAGGGAAAAAAGCGCTTGACGCCGTTTCACGTCCAGAGCCACCATTAATGCACAAATTTCGACTTCATTGTGTTCTCCTTGCAGGCTTTTCCAGCTGCCGTTTTTGAGGTGATGGATGCATTGAAAACACTTTGCCATCATTCTTGAAATAGGTTGGTTTTCTATCGTCCAACCATGCATTTCTGCCGCAGAATGCTGAAGAACAGCGCGTTTTTGCCCCCGATTCGCGCCGTTGATAATAGTGAAAAAAGTGCAAAAAAGAGCTGTTTTTTGACGATGACTTGCTATTCCGTAATGGGGGGGGGGGGGGGGGGGGGGGGGTGTGAAAGTGAAATTTAAAAATTATCATGTTGTATGTTTGGGGGCGGGGGGGTGTGGGGGTGGGTGTG
>JAITNZ010000013.1 GCA_031290205.1 Spirochaetaceae bacterium | reverse complement strand
CCCCGCAGAGGGGGTAGCGACGCAATTTTGCGGCGCGTAGGGGGAGACTTCCCCCCTCCTTATACTGGAGATTTCCATAGCGCCTACCTGATTTACCACGAATTTTGAAGTGCACCCTTGCCTGTGGATCTTACTTGACATTTTTGTTAGCTTATCCTAATATTTCAAAAGTTAGTTATACCGAACTTAGGTATACTGATGAACAGGAGATACTATGGATATAGCAGAAATGACCGTGTGCGATGCGGACGGTAGCACCACCAATGTGGGGGCGCGCGTCCGTGCGGATAATAACAACCCCTATATGTTTTACGCGCTGAGCGGCAGCACGGTATTCATTGTGAATATATTGATGCCACTCGGCGGCGCCGAAACAGGCTTGTACCGCTTCCCCAAAATCGGGGAAAAGGTGCTCGCCGCCTACACAAACGGGAATACAGGGCACCTCCTGGGTTATGTGCCCTCCCGTGCCCAGCCCTTCGACAGCGAAAACGCCACTATGGACACGCTCATCAAGAATCAAGGTGAGGTGTTCAGGTATCAAAAAACGGGGACAAACAGCGCCGATAACAAATACTCCGAAATCGGCTTTTATAACGAGCAGACCCAGTGGAACAAAGAAGGCGAGGCAACTCCGCCCCCGATCGACCGTATCAACATACAATCGACGGGCGACATTCACGAGCGGGCGCAGAACCACCACCAGACGAGTGCCAATCGCTATGAACTTTTGGTGAACTGCGAGGCGGTCGACCATACCGGCAGCGAAAAACCCATGGGCGACGATGCCGGGGACGATTCCCGCCTCTATGCCGGGGATGCCCACATCAGGGCGCAGAACCGCGTCGTCATCAAAGCCGGAGAGGAACTGCGCTTGCAGGTAGGGCGCTCAGCCATCGTCATTTCCGACGACGGCATCACCATCACCTCGAAGAAGACGCAGAAGAATGTCGCCGTCCCCTGGGACACCGTGCTGAACCTCACCCCCCGCGATGGCATTACGATGTTCGGGCAGAACGTCAACATAGGCGCCGCGTATAATTTTTCCCTGCGTGAAAGCGCCGGCGGCGCCGTTTCCAGCCTCGGCGGCGTCATGCGCCTTTGTGCACGCGACCTCCTCGCCCAGTCCTATTGCAAGCTCGGTTACCAGGCGAACACGACGGACTTCATCAAACATTACACAGCAACCAGCAAAGGTATGCAGTCGGGGAAGGGCGACGTCCCCCCCTATACCTCCCTCGTTCCCTCCCTCGTGGCAGCCTTTGGCACCGTCAACTGGGGCTATTACGCCTCTACCACCAACTATTCCGACCCCGCAGGGGATTACGCCGCCTACTGCGGCACATTGCTTCAGATACTCAGCCTCACCTACACAAGCCTCGACCTGAGCATGAGTGAGGACCTGAAGACGCAGAACGGCGGACGGGATGCCTTCAATCTGGCGGCGCTCGCCGACCAGCAGGAAACAATGCAGGAGATGCTCGATTATATTGATAATGCCGCAGACCCCGTGCGGGCGACACACAACAGCTTCATGCACCTTACCCACTCCGCCGATGCCGTCCTGAGCGGCTACGACAACGAGCGCCTTTCGGTAAACATGATCGACAGTAATGTCCCGCTGGCAGGCACCAACAAAACGCTACTCGCCAAAGAAACCGCCCGTCTGCAAAACGAAAATTCAGCAGAGGGGGTCATGCGGCTCTTACTGCAAAACGAGAAGCAACGCATCGAAGAAGGCGCCCTCTGGACGCTGGGCATAAGTGATAAAGCCCTTAAAAAACGCCAGGAACTCTAAGGGGAAGGCGACGAAGCAGGGCGGGTGACGGCAAAACGATGCGGGGGAGTGTCGATAATTTCAAATAATGCTAACGGGGGGTCTGGGGGGGCACCACGCCCCCCCAGCGGGGCGTTGCGGGGCGGCGCCCCCCTTCACGAAGCGCTTGACTTGTAAAAAAAATGTTTTTACTTTTGCCTCAGAGGTAAAAATTATGGATAAAAATCCAGCAGAAAATATTATGGGGACCGCGCCGGTAAATAGGCTATTGCTCTCCATGTCGATACCGATGATGCTCTCGATGATGGCTCAGGCTTTCTACAATGTCGTCGACAGCATCTTCGTCTCTCAGGTCGGCGCGAACGCGCTTACCGCCGTAACGCTCGCCTTTCCCGTTCAAATGCTGATGATGGGCATCGGCACAGGCACAGGCGTCGGAATCAACGCCCTCTTGTCAAAGAGCCTCGGCGAAAAAAACCCCGAAATGGCGCAAAAAAGCGCCGTAAACGGTATGTTTCTTATATGGATAAGCGCCGCCGTCTTCACGGTAGCAGGCGCCTTCCTGTCGCGATGGTACTTCCGCGTGCAGACCGACATCGAAGAAATCGTGTCGATGGGAGGCGATTACCTGTTTATCGTCACGGTTTTTTCACTCGGCGTATTTCATCAGGTAACGTTCGAACGCCTCCTCGCGTCAACCGGCAAAACATTCTATGCAATGGTTTCGCAACTCGGCGGCACCCTCATCAATCTGATTCTCGACCCGATCCTGATATTCGGCTTTTTCGGCTGCCCGGCGCTCGGCACACGCGGCGCGGCAATCGCCACCGTCATAGGGCAATTCGCCGCCGCCGGCATAGGGCTCTATCTGCATCAAACTCGCAACAAAGAAATCAGCATGAGCTTTCGCCGCTTTAAGCCCCAAAGCGGCATTATCAAGCAGATATACGGCATCGGACTCGCCTCAATCCTTATGCAGAGCACCGGCTCCATCATGAATTACGGCATGAACATCATACTGATAGCCTTCACCCCCGTCGCGGCGGCAGTCTTCGGCGTATTTTTCAAATTACAGAGCTTTCTTTTTATGCCGGTTTTCGGACTGAACAACGCGATGATTCCGATAATCGCCTACAATTACGGCGCACGCAGCAAAGCGCGCATCGTCAGCACCATCAAACTAGGCGTGTTCTACGCAGCAATCATCATGGTGATAGGGCTGTCTCTCTTCCAGTTGATACCCGACAAACTACTCCTCATGTTTAACGCCGACGCCGAGATGCTTGCTATAGGCGTTCCCGCATTACACATTTTAAGCATCATCTATATATTCGCCGGTGCGGGACTTGTCGGCGTCTCGGTGTTCCAAGCGCTCGGCAGCGGACTCGCGAGCCTCCTCGTCGGCATTGGACGCCAGCTTGTCGTCCTCCTCCCCGCCGCGTATCTGCTCTCGCTCACCGGCTCCGTCCGCGCCGTCTGGTGGTCCTCCCCCATCGCCGAACTAGCCACCGCTGTCCTCTGCACGGTCTTTTTTCTGGGGATATACCGGCAGAAGATAAAGCCGCTTTAGGGTAGGGATGTCCCCCGGACTCCAATCAAGCTTACAGACAGAAAAACGAAGTTTGGGATATTTTACGACACTATTACTGCCGTGATTAAATGGTCATTAGTTATTAGACCTCTTGCGAAACTCATGCGCGGCAATCTTGCTCATCTTTGCCCGCATTTTTTCGCCCAAAATGCTCGAAATAAACCCATTATGTCTGCGCTTTTGGGCTTCAAACTGCGGAC
>JAITNZ010000176.1 GCA_031290205.1 Spirochaetaceae bacterium | reverse complement strand
GTCTTTGGCGCCGTTTTCCTTTGCGGCAAGCGCCGAGGCAAGCCCTGCGGGGCCGCCTCCTACGATAATTACGTCGTAAATGTCTTTCATTTTGAGGCCCCCTTGGTTTCGCCGGTGATTATGTACATTCCCTGCCTGTCTTTGGGAACGTCCTCCGGCCTTAGATTGAGATGCTTTGCGATGAGGGCTAGGACGCGGGGCCCGCAGAAGCCGCCCTGACATCTCCCCATACCGGCGGCGCAGCGGCGTTTTAGCGCGTCAAGCGAGCGCGGCGGAAGCGGACGTCGCAGCGCGTCAACAATCTCGCCTTCGGTAACAGTCTCGCACCTGCAAATTATTGTGCCGTATAAAGGATTCTCTTTTATCGCCGCTTTTTTTTCGGCCTCGCTCATGTGTATAAAGCGTACGATTTTACGCTTTGCGACAAAATTAGGATTTGGTTTAAGTTCAATTTTTTCACCGATTAATTTTGCCACTTCTTTTGCGATGGCCGTAGAAGAACTAAGCCCAGGAGATTTAATCCCTGCCATGTTGAAAAAACCGGCAGTCGTTTTGGACTCGCCGACGATAAAATCATCGAGGCCGGCATCGGCGCGGATGCCGGAAAAGTTTCTGATTGATGCGCGGAGATTTATCGCGGGCATCACCCGCGTTGCGCTGCGTCTTACAAAATCGAGCCCGTCTCTGCTTGTTGAATAATCATCGCGTTTCCACTCTTTGCTGTCGGGGCCTATAATCACGTTGCCGTGTACTGTGGGCGCCACCAACACACCCTTGCCGAGTTTTGAAGGGCATTGAAATACAATCATGTTGACAAAGCTGCGCTCCGTTGTGTCTAGAATAAAATATTCGCCGCTCCTTGGCGTTATCTTAAAATGTTTTTTTTCGGCCATTTCGCTTACGATGTCGGAATTGACGCCGGCGGCGTTTACCACATATTTTGCCTCGAAGTTGCCCTTGTTAGTCGAGACGGTAAAAATGCCACGGGCACCATCGCCTGACTTTTTTATGCTTGTAACTTCCGTGTCGAGTTCTACTTTCGCGCCGCCTTCTATCGCGCACTCAGCCTGCGCCGAGGCGAGTTCCCAAGGGGAAACGATGCCCGCGCTCGGCGCGTAGAGGGCGCACTTCACATCGCGGCTTAGGTTTGGTTCGAGCTTGAATATTTCATCGCCTTCGATGATGCGAAGACCGGGCACGCCGTTTTTGCGGCCCTTCTCCAGTAACTTTTCTATTGATTTACGGTCATCATCATCGAAGCCGACGACGAGAGAGCCGGTTTTTTTATACATGATGTCGAGGTCGGACGCCAGTTTTTCAATTTGCGCGTTGCCTTCGACATTGGCACGAGCCATGAACGTCCCCGGTGCGGGGTCGTAGCCCGCGTGGACTATCGCGCTGTTCGCCTTCGATGTGCCGCACGACACATCATTTTCTTTTTCGATTAACAGTGTGTTAATTTTATAGCGGCTTAATTCATACAGCAGAGAGCAACCGCAAACTCCTCCGCCTATGATGATGACATCAAACATTGTGTAGCTTCCTTATTGGACAATATATTATTTTTCGCATGTATCATATCTTCACTTTGTAAAAAATGGGAACGGGGAACAGGAGAAGATAACAGTTCGTCACTTTCTAGTACTATCGGGAAATTGTCCGGTAGCAACATAGATTCACAAAGCAAAAACCCGTTCCCCGTTCCCCGTTCCCCTTCTTTAATTCTTCTCCCAGCCGAGTGAGCGTTTTACGGCTTCCTGCCAGCCTGAGAGGAGCGTTTTTCGCCTATCCTCTTCGATGGTCGATTTGAATACGCGGTCGCTGGCGACATTGCTTAGGATGTCGTTTTTGTCCTTGTAGAAACCGACGGCGAGACCTGCGAGGTAGACTGCCCCCAGCGCCGTGCTTTCGATGACTTTCGGGCGCACGACTTCCGTGTTGAGGATGTCCGCCTGAAACTGCATGAGGAAGTCGCTCCTCGAGGCGCCGCCGTCCACGCGGATAGCCTTAATCGGCACGCCCGCATCGGCTTCCATCGCCTTGATAACATCATAACTTTGGAAGTCAAGCGACTCAAGCGTGGCGCGGACAAAATGCTCGCGTGTGGTGCCCCGTGTGAGGCCGACGACAATGCCTCGCGCATATTGGTCCCAGTACGGAGCGCCAAGGCCGACAAAAGCCGGCACAAAGTACACGCCGCCTGTGTCAGGCACCTTTTCCGCCATAATATCAGATTCCGGCGCACTCTCTATGACACGAAGCCCGTCACGCAGCCACTGAATCGCCGCGCCTGCAATGAACACGCTGCCCTCAAGGGCGTACTCAATCTTACCATCGGCACCCCACGCGATAGTCGTGAGCAGTCCGTTCTTTGACTCGACCGCCTTCGTGCCGGTGTTCATCAGGATGAAGCAGCCGGTACCGTAAGTGTTCTTTATCATGCCCGGCTCGAAGCAGCACTGACCGAAGAGCGCCGCCTGCTGGTCGCCCGCGATGCCCGCTATCGGGACTTCGCCGCCGAGATACTCGCAGTGGGTGTAACCGTACACGCAGCTTGAGGGTTTTACTTCGGGCAGCATCGCACGCGGAATGTTGAGTTCTTTTAGAATCTCGTCGTCCCATTTTAATTCATGGATGTTGAAGAGCATCGTCCGCGAGGCGTTGCTGTAGTCCGTAACATGCACTTCGCCTTTCGTCAGGTTCCAGACGATCCATGTGTCGATGTTGCCGAAGAGCAATTCGCCTTTTTCTGCCCGTTCGCGTGCGCCGGGGACATTTTCGAGTATCCAGCGAACTTTGGTGCCGGAAAAATATGCGTCAACAATCAAACCGGTTTTATCTTTGATTTTTTTTTCAAAGCCTTTTGCCTTGAGCGTGTCGCAGTATTCCGCCGTTCGGCGGCACTGCCAGACTATCGCGTTGTAGACAGGCTTGCCGGTGGCTTTTTCCCACACGACAGTCGTCTCACGCTGATTGGTGATGCCGATTGCCGCGATGTCATGCGCGTCGATGCCGGCTCTGCTCTTCGCTTCGGTTAAGACGCTGACCTGCGTTGACCAGATTTCCATCGGGTCATGTTCAACCCAACCCGGTTTCGGGAAAATCTGCGCGAACTCTTTCTGTGCGCTCTGAATAATATTGCCTTGCTTGTCAAAAATAATTGACCGGGAACTTGTCGTTCCCTGGTCAATCGCAAGCAAATACTTAGCCATTCTACTCAACCCCAAGTGAGCGTGTTGCTACAGCTTATCAATGCTATCAGTATGCCGTTGATAAGGCCGGGCAGGTAGGGATTGTTGGTTACTCTGTAAATCTTCCGCCCCATGATTGCGGTGACGGGAAGTATCACGATTATCGGGAACAACCAGATGATGCACATGTTGCTGGCGTATCCAAAGGTCATTTCGCCGCCCACCCTAAAGCCTA
>JAITNZ010000122.1 GCA_031290205.1 Spirochaetaceae bacterium | reverse complement strand
CCGAATTCAACCACGTATGAGGAATTAAGAAAATTTTAACTAGGAACCTCACGAACAACACGAACGGAAGACGAAAAAGGATATGAATAATGGTGGTAAACAAGGCAGAAATCGTGAGAATTGTGCGCAATTTGTTCGTGTGGTTCGTGTCGTTCGTGGTTAATTTTCGAATTCGTAATTGCACCCCTCCAGAGGCGGGGCGCTTGAAAAGTATTTTGGTTTAGGGTAGCATTGTCTTATGCCGCTTTCATTATTTAACACTCTTGGGCGTGAGGTCCAGGAATTTAAGAGTATCAAGCAAGGTGAGGTGGGCTTCTATGCCTGCGGACCCACTGTGTATAACTATGCTCATATTGGGAACTTGCGCGCTTATGTTACGCATGACATTCTTGCCCGCGTCCTCCGTCGGCGGGGTTTTGCGCTTACTCATGTGATGAACATTACCGATGTGGGGCACCTCACCGGCGACAGCGACGAGGGTGATGACAAGATGGTCAAGAGCGCGGAGGAGCGGGGCAAGTCCGTGCTCGAAGTTGCCGAGTTCTATACGAAGGCGTTTTTCAGCGACACCGAGCGCCTGAACATTGCGCGCCCGGACATCGTCTGCAAGGCGACCGAGCATATAAGCGATATGATTGCGTTGATTAAGCGCCTCGAAGAGAAGGGCTTTACCTATCAGGCGGGGGGTAACCTCTACTTTGATATAGCGAAATTCCCTAACTATGCCGAGCTCGCCCGCCTCAAACTTGATGCGTTACAGGCGGGGGCGCGTATCGAAGTTGACGGGAACAAGCGGAACCCGGAAGACTTTGTGCTCTGGTTTACTAAGAGCAAGTTTGCCAATCAGGCGCTCGTCTGGGAGAGTCCCTGGGGGCGCGGGTATCCCGGCTGGCACATCGAGTGCGCGGCGATGAGCATCAAATACCTCGGCGAACAGTTCGACATTCATGCGGGAGGCATCGACCATATACAGATTCATCATTCAAACGAAATTGCCGAGGCGGAAGCAGCGACGGGGGTGCATCCCTGGGTGCGCTGCTGGGTGCACAATGAATTCCTCGTGCTGGGCGCTAAGGGGAAGATGTCGAAGTCGGCGGGCGGCTTCATCACTTTGCAGAATCTGATTGATGAGGGCTTCGATGCCCTCGATTACCGCTACTTCCTCCTCGGCGGGCACTACCGTACGCAGTTGCAATTTTCGCTCGAAAGCCTTACCGGCGCCCGCAACGCGCGGAAGTCCCTTGCGACGCTCCTGCGAAATCTAGCTGCCGCCGCCGCCGCCGCCTCAGGCAGTGCCTCAGGCACTTCCAGCCTTGCCTCCGATAAGGTAAGGGCGGTTCCTTCAGAGGGCGCAGGGGGCGCCGCCGCCGTCCATCTGGCGGCTTTTGACGCGGCGCTCGATGATGATATTAACGTGCCGCGCGCGCTGGCTTCACTCTGGGGGGTGTTGAAGGATGCCGCGCTCCCTCCGGCGGACGCGCTTGCCACCGCCTTCAGCATGGACGAGGTGCTGGGGCTCCGCTTGCGTGAGGAGGCGGCGAAGGCGGGAAGCCGCAACGAAGATGCCGCCCTCTGCGCCGAGGTCGAGGCGTTGATAGCCGAGCGTGCGGCGGCGAAAAAGCAGAAAGATTTCGCAAAAGCCGACAGTATCCGCGCCGCCCTGAAAGAGAGAGGCATACTCCTTGAGGATACGCCTCGGGGTACGGTGTGGACGGCGCCTCGTGCAGCGGTTCCGCAATAAAAATCCCCGCTACAAGTAGCGGCGCGCGCTTTTCTGTTAGGGCTTATATCATAACCAAGGGCAAAGGTGAAACCGACTGAGGCGGAATCAGAAAGCCCCTACGAGCCGGACCCTCCGCATCCCCCGCACTGAGTTTACGCAGTAAACTTCTTCGGCATTCTCCAAGTCCACCCTCGAGAGGATTTTTTCTGAACAAGCGCAGCTTTCGAGCATGTGCTGCCGGTAGATGCCGCTGAGGAGCCCCGACGAAAGGGGCGGCGTCCACAATCTACCGCCAATTTTAAGCACGATGTTCGTGCGGGAACCTTCCGTCAGCTCATTTCTTTCGTTAAAAAAAACTTCGTCGTAGACTGAGGTATAGTCTATCGTGAAGAGCGGGCGGTAACTTGTTTTGTGGCGCAAAAAAATATCGCTGCTATTCACTCTGAGCGGCGAGATGCGTATCGTGTCAATAGTTGTTTCGTGTATCGCTCTATGCTCAACAGTGTAACGCCCGCTTTTTTCGAGGAGGAAGCGGAGCATCCCATCCTGCGGCGCTTGCAGTGTTACTATATCATCGTGGTAGCTAAAGCCGAAAAAGTCAGCCGACTTTTTTATCCGCGCATTATGTTCTTCTGCAAAGAGAATCGCGCCGTCCACTATCTTCATCGTTTCCAGAAGTTTGAAGTTGCTATGCAGAAATTTTGTTTTGGTAATCGTTTCGAGCCATTCGTCCTCCGCGGATGAATCCCATACGATAGCGCCGCCGACGCGGTAGGTATAGCAGGCGTCCCCCGCCGCCTTTTGCAGAATCCGTATCGGCACGCTGAACTCGCAATTGCCGCCGGGCGAAATCAGCCCGATAGCGCCGCAGTAGATATTGCGCGCCCCTCCTTCAAGCCGGTCGATAATATCCATCGTGCTGATCTTGGGGGCGCCGGTAACGGAGCCGCAGGGGAATATTGCCTGAAACACGTCAAAGAGTGAGGTTTCAGCCCGTAAATCAGCTTCAACTTGGCTCGTCATCGTGTGGAGCGTGGAGTGGGTTTCCACCTCGAAGAGCCGCGTCGCCTGAACGGCGCCTAGCCGCGCGATGCGCCCAAGGTCGTTGCGGAGGAGGTCGACTATCATCACATTCTCCGCGCGGTTTTTTATATCGCGCTGCAAAAAACGGATGAGCGCCTCGTCCTCCGCCGCATCCTTGCCGCGCCTCACCGTGCCCTTCATCGGCTTGGTGAGGATATGCCTCACCCCCCCCTCCCCCCTGTTGATGAGAAAAAAAAGTTCAGGCGAAAACGAAAGAACCGTATCATACTGATTGTGCAGATAAAAGTTATAGGGGGTTTTTTGTTTATCTAAGAGCGAGCAGTAGAGGGCGAACGGGTCAGTATCGCACTCAATATGATAATCGTAGGTGTAGTTCACCTCGTAGGTATTGCCGTTCCTAATTTCATCTTTTATTGCAGCGATAGCGTACTGGTATTCTTCAAACGAGATGCTGCTCTTTGCTTCAAGATATACATCCTGCGATGCTGGTTGCTCGAATTTTGCAAAAGATTCAAATACTTCAAAGTATAAAAGCGGAAGTTTTTTTTGGTAAGAGAGACCGGCAAACGCAAAACGCGCTTCATAGCGTATGTATCCTGCAAGATAGTAATCTTTCTGGTAGCGCTCAATCTGTTTGAAGGCGTCCTGAAACTCTTCTGTCGAGAACGCAACTATCACCGTCTTTGGATTCCGAAATACCTTATCAGCGTAAACTATCATGAACGATCCTGACTTAGTAAAAAATTTTTACCTCTTCGATTTCCGTGCGCTGGATGAGTTTAATTAAGAGCATCTGATCCTGAGCGCGATATACCCAGCCCGGCGAATGATAGCGTTCAAACTGAGGGTCGGAGCGGTAATCCATGCCCCTCATCTGAATCTTCTTAAAAGGACGCACCCCCCGTATCATTACATAGTGCGCGCTGTTTTCGGGAAACGTGATACCAAACTCAAGCACATTATTCTGATACGAGGCGCGGACCGCAGGCGATGCCGTCCACAGATAGACGCCAAACATAACGGTGCCCGCGCCCAGTGTATGCGGATAGTAATCCGATACTTCGAGGAGGGGATAGACCTCAGTTGCACTGAGTCGGCGTTCCGGGTTTTTTTCGGTAAAAATCCTGTTCGCGTCCACACTCAGCGTGAGGCAGAGCGCGCCTGAGTTATCGGCAAAAGAAAGCGCGGAAAGTATTAGCGAGCGCCCGACGCCCGCCCACACATTGTTTGCGTAAGCCTCGCCGTACGCGGCAAGCGCCACTCCGAGTTTGATATTAAAGAGAACGTCAACTTCGCCATCTTGAACAAAGAAAACATTGAGGTTATCGGCATCCTTTTCCAAAGATTCCGAGACTAAGAGCCGCGCCTGATTGGCAAGCATTTCAAAGGGGTTCTCCATGCTTTTATACCAAAAGTTAAACGCCCACCAGCTTTGCAAAACCCCCGGACACAGTGCCGGCGTAATCGAATCGGGCGCCAATGTTTTAATACGGGCGATGCCGTCATCAAAAAGATTATTAAGACTCCGCTGGACGAGGTATTCAAAGTTTTTATTTCCATCGAGCAGCACAGCGATATCATTTTTAATACCGTTTTCAATCATATCGGTTCTTTCACGTTCAAAAGAATTCATACTGCTGATTACCGATTCAAGGCGCCCGGTATAAGGAGAGCTCAGAAATGTCCGTTGTCCGCTTGCAAGAAAATCCGCCGATATGTGGGTGATGCCGACGCCATAATTACCCCGCCGCGCGGATTCGGCAATATATGCCGCGATAAGCCGCTCATCCTGCGCCCCGACAATCTTCCCGTTCCAGTCGAGGTAGGCTTTCTCACACCATAGAAGCACTAATTCACGATAGCGCGGCTTATCCATAGCGCCGGAAATGATGAACTCGACCGGATTGAACACCGTCTCTTTTGAAACGGCACGGTATGCGACAAGCGGATTTTTATGGCTCAGCGCTATCAAACCCCGCTCTGTATCAAGAACTCTCCGGTCAAAAGAATATTCCTTTTGGTCCAAAAGCACAACGATGCCGGCATTGTCCACGGTGGAAATCCGCGCGTTTTTGGTAAGCTTGTAGGGCAATTCGATGGAAACAGCATCTTCGGAGAACCCGCTCGAAATGACAATCTCGTCCCCGCCACCTTCGTTATGAACATAGAACGCCAGCTCAACATTGTTCGACATCGTAAATCGAACCGACTGAGCGAAAATATTCATGCTTATCGGAACCAGCGGACGGCGAATTTCATCAAAATCAATAAAAGCACTTTCGTTTTCGCTTTCATCAAGCGCTCCGATGCTAAATTCCAAACCGCCGAAAAAAACGCTGATGGGATTTTCCACAAAAAGTTCAACGCCATCGGCATCATCGGGTCTCTGCGCGAGGTTTTCGCCGATTTTATACCTGCCGGTAATAACAAGACTGCCGATTTTCCTTGAAAAATTATCCTGCCGAGCAAATTGAATTACCGACAGCACAAAAAACAAAGCAAGCGTTACAATAAAAATGCCAACAAATCGAGGCAGAATAGGCTTTCGCATAGCGTCATTCTAAAGGAAAACCTAAACTTCAGCAACTCCCCCGCTTGACACTGGGCGCCCCATGTCGGCAGGGGAGACTGCCAGAAGGCGCTTTACCGTTGGGCTTCACCGAAAGGCGGAAAACGCATAGCCCACCCCCTCGTCGAAAAGCCCTCACCACTTGGGCTGCTGAGGATGATACTAAACGTATCTCCGCGTTACGCATCCCTCAATCAATACGCTGTTCAAGTGGTTCATTTTGCAACTCCTGTAACGGATACGGCGGTTCGGCTCGCTCTCACGTCCGATACGATGTCGCGGGCTATTATAGCAGCTAGTGCGACGCATAATAAAATAATAATAATATCCTTTTTCATTTTTTTTGCTCCTTATGCTTTTGAATGATTTCAAAAAGAGCGCTTGACACTAGCACCCTCACCGTATTATTATCTGCTTACTTATGCAGTAGACAATGAAACGGGCTACTTCTATGAGTGCTAAAATCATGGTCGCTGACAGCGCCGCCTTTTCTAACACTCCCGCGCCGTGCGCTAACACGACGTTTTTTTTGCCTGTTTCATATTCACTCCTTCACTCCCCGCATCGGGCTAGGCTTGTCGGTGCGGGTTTTTTTTAATCGTTTCGCTTTTTTCTTTGCTTTTTCGATTATGAAAAACATTATATCATACTTTTTTTTAATCCGCCACAGGCGGTTTCAGCCTTGCCCTTGGTAAGAGAAGGGCGATTCGAGCCATTGGGGGTTTAATTCCCCGCCCCTTGGGGCGGTTAAAACTGGGGGTGCGGGGGATATG
>JAITNZ010000159.1 GCA_031290205.1 Spirochaetaceae bacterium | reverse complement strand
TACGCGGGCGACCGCATTAAGAATTTGTCCACAGATGGACACAGATACACACAGATTTTCACTCTGCAATTTTCTTCATCTGTGTTAATCTGTGTGTATCTGTGGACATTCTTCTTCCGGTCAAGCTCGCTCGTCTTGATTCCCTTGGTGTTAATCTGTGTGTATCTGTGGACATTCTTCTTCCGTATTTTCAAATTGTCCGCGAATGGACGCGAATGCACACGAATAAAACGAATAAATTAGCGCACAATTCTTATGATTTCTGCCTTGTGTATCACCATTCTTCGTATCCTTTTTCGTCTTCCGTTCGTGTTGTTCGTGAGGTTCGTGGTTAAAATTATCTTAATTCCTCATGCGTGGTTGAATTCGGAACTGCTGGACACTCCCCTACGACGCTGCTGAGGAGTGGGGATGCAAGCAAACTGACGATTCGCGCCTATAAGAAGAGTATGAAAAACATCTTCTATTTTCTCCTGCGCTTTTTTGGGCTTGCGCTCTCAATTTTTGGGGCATTGCTCATCTGTCCTCTGCTCTCCGGCTGTTCTCTACCGGTTTTATCCAGCGAATACCGGCTTGAACTGCCGCCGCTGCCCCCGCTCTGGACGGAGGTGCTGGGCGCAAATCGCTGGCATATCGAATGGGTCGATAAAAACGGGCAGCTCGCCTCGGCGGATACCGATGCCCCCTTCTATCCCGCCGCAGCTATCATGGACGACTCCCAGACCCCTATTATCGCCTATCCCTATTGGCATGAACGAGGGATTCTTCCCGACACGATGAAGCCCTGCGGCGCCATCTTCCCGCTTGACGTTGAAGGCGCCGTCATCCGTTTAAGCTGGCAGCACGGAGTGGATGCCGTGTTTTACCGTGAATTATCCAAAGGCGATGTTTCCCAAAGGCAGCCGCAGTATTTTGATTGGAAGCGTTTTAGGGAACTCTTTCTTGAAAATAAATTAAGCGATCAAATTTGCGCCGACCCTTGGATCGTGGATTGGAACGCAATCGCCCAAAAAACCACCGCTTCGGGTTTTAACACGCGGGGAGTCAGCGCACGCTCAACGGGAAGCGGCACTGTGGATATTCCTGAAGACGGACCGTGGATAGGCGTTTCACCGTTTACTGACCTCTTCCCCTGGCAAAAAGGGGAAAACGCCGTTCTCAATCTTGGCAATACGGTCGATTCGTATTTCTGTCCGAAAGGCGTCCTCCACTGCAAGAAAGATGTATGGACATTCGAAGCGTGGTAATGCCTAAACGTTCAAAAAATTTTGTAAAATAAGCGAGCCTTTCGGGGTTAAAATCGATTCAGGGTGAAACTGGACGCCGAAAACCTTGTAATCGCGGTGGGAAACCGCCATCACCTCCCCTTCTGTCGTGCGGGCGCGGACAACAAGCGTTGACGGTATACTTGCGGGGTCGGCGGCGAGCGAATGGTAACGCGCCCCGTCAATCACCGGCGGCAGCCCCGCGAAAATCGGGCAGTCGCCGTCCAGCGAAATTGCAGACGATTTGCCGTGCATCAGGGTTTTCGCGTAGCTAACGGTCGCGCCATAGACCTCGCATATAGCTTGATGCCCAAGGCAGACGCCGAGTAGGGGGATTTTGCCGGCAAAGCGCCGAATCACATCCTCGCAGATGCCGGCATCGCGGGGCTTTCCCGGTCCCGGCGACAGCACGATATGCGCCGGCGCCAATGCTTCGATTTCGGCAAGCGTAATGCCGTCATTCAGCACAACCCTGATATCAGGATTGAAACATCCAATCATTTGATACAAGTTATAAGAAAAACTATCATAGTTATCAATCAGCAAAATCATTTTTTCCTCACTTATAAAAAATCACCTTGTTAGCCCCCCGTTATCGGACTGAACGGAAGGCTGAAAGCGCCTGTGGCGCCTGGTTTGCAAAAATGCAAGCAGGGGGGCTTTCCAATCCGCTGCCTGCTCACCTTCATCGAGAAATTGTTTATAGAGGGCGGCGATACAGGTTTTTATTTCGATACTCTTTTCGCTGCTGATGCCGTCCGCGCCGTCTTGGAAAAGCGCGTCGACGAAACGCGCGCCTTCTTCAGGCGGGAAGAGTTTGCTGTCGAAACGGGTCATCGCATACATCGCGGCGGGGATGCAGTTGACGCTATGCTGTTTGACATAGAGAATCGATTCGGTGATAGCGATTGCGTGTTTGCGCGCCGCTTCGATTTCGGCGGCGAACTGCGCGTCCGCTCCGAGCGCGCCAAGCATCGCGCGGAATTTAGTATAAGTGCGTATCATGACCATAACATGGAGGCTTGGTATGCACATGAGGTGCGGGTCGATAAGATGAATGACGATAAAATGAAAATTGCCGTAATAAGCTGGCCTCTTCGTTGTCGAGACATTCAGTCGGTATACTTCCGCAGCTGTCTGATAGAGCCGCCCCATGCTGAAAATAAAATCTTTAACGTACGGGTGCGCGGTTTTTCCGAATGTTTCCAGCAGAAAGCCCTGCGTGCGAATCCAAAAAGTCGCAAAATCCATATAGACGGCGACCCAGTCCGGCTTGAATGGAATTGCTTCATCTAAAGGGTTATCGGCGTCAGAAAGGGGGATTTTTCCCGAAAAGAGCGCGGTTTTATATTGCAAGAAAAAAAAGTTTTTCAATACCAAAAAGAGGCAAGTAAGCGCCGCTTTCCAGAGGGCAAGATACGAAAAAATCTTAAAAACTGAAAATGCGGCATGACGGCGCAAGAGAGTTTTCCGTGACATTTCCTCGCAGTATGGCGCTAATGTTAAAAAATATCAATGCCACTTCAGCGCCTCCCGCACTTATGCTGCCCCGCGATTTTAATCGCGGGGGCGGGCGGGCGGGAAAGGCTTGCCGGAAAACGGGCACCCATTTTCTAAGCAAGTACGTTTCGCTCGTCCGTCGCTTTTACTGCCACTTAGAAAATGCAATTGCTGGTGCCATACGTTTGCTGTCGGTGATGTTTTTTTTGCCTTACAAGAAGCCAGTGCCCGCTTACCGGCACTAAATCCGACTACCAGTGATGTTTTTCGGCAAACCTTTCCCGCCCGCCCGCTACGTTGGGATAATCCCACGCAGCTCAAGTGCGTGAGGGCTTCCCGACGAAGGGGGTGATAGGGAGGGTGGGCGGCTAAGCTCCGCCCGCTACGTTAGCAAATTCCCCCTACAGCTCAAGTGCGGGAGTTGCTAGCGTCTTCGGGAGTTGAAAAAAGTTTTTAGGACGCTCACGGCGTCTTCGGCGGTGGACAGTTCGATTTGAGCGGAGCCGGCGCGGCGGCATGCACTTGACCAGAATGCGGCGCGCTCGGCGTTCCCTTCTAACCACGCAGCGCGAAACGAAGCGGAGCCGGGATCCACCGAAATGCGCTGTCCTGTTTCGGGGTCTTCGATAGAAACGAGCCCGACATCGGGGAAGTCTAAATCCATGGGGTCGTATATGCGGCAGGCGATGCAGTCGTGCTTTTCGGAAAGTTTTCCGAGTTCAGCTTCCCAGCCAACGCTGAGGAAGTCCGATACCAGCACCACGATACTCCGCCGTTTAAGCAGCCGCCCCGCACCGGCAATTGCAAGGCTTAAATTCGTGCCGCGCGCGGCAGGTTTTGCCTGCAATGCCGTCGAAATAAAGCTCATGATATGCGCACGGCTCTTGCGCGGCTTAAAGATAATCCGCGTCTCATTATCGAATAGAATCCCGCCAAAACGCTGCCCCGAACGTTCCGCCGAAAATCCGACAAGCGCGGAAACAAGCACCGCCTGCTCGAAACGGGTAAGCTGCGCCGCCGCCGTCCCAACGAACATCGACGCGGAGCAATCCATCACGATACAGACGGTAAGCTCGCGCTCTTCACGATAGAGTTTTACATAAGGTTTGCCATAGCGGGCGCTCACGTTTCGATCGATAGAACGGACATCGTCGCCCTGTTCGTAGAGCCGCACCTCATCAAACTCGATGCCCTCGCCGCGAAACACCGAACGGAAATCGCCTGCAAGCAGGTCGCGGGCAAGCTCGTTTGCCGCGAGAGGAAACGTATTTATCCGGCGTAAAAGTTCATTGCGCTCCATCACCCCGATCCACGGTTGACGACAACATAATCGACGATACGCCAATAGCCGTCTTCTTTTTCCAAATAGTACGTAAAGCGTTTGCGCTCCGTGTAGCCGCCGACTTTGAATCGTTCCAGAACGACAACGCGCCCCTCGTTATAATCATAACTCGTTTGTTCTATCGTCCAATCCATAGAGATTGAGGATATATCGCCGTCTATCGTCGACTTTTGCATCTCGGCGCGATAATCGGCAAGCATACGGAGCCTGCCTTCTTCGGATTCGGCGCGCCACCTCCGCTGTCGGGCGCCATCGCGGGCTATCATCTTTTCCAAGTCGAGGTAGAGGAAGAATCGTTCCCACTGAGATTTCTGGCGCGCGCTGAGCGTCCAGTCAACTACTTGGTCGGGCGCTATCCTTTCACGGACGAGGATCGCGTTCGTTTCAATATCGAGTGCGACCGGCAGCCCGTCCTCGCCTGTAAGCGGAATTGGCTTGATGTGGAGCGGAATTCGATTCGAAGTGAGGATGGCTTGCTGATTTTCAGCGCCCCCGCTCCCTGCTGCGGCGTTGTGTCGCGAGTCGGCATTCAACAGTTCGGGATAGAGGCGAAGCTGAACGACATAATCGCCCGCCGCGCTGATGTTCGCATAGTCATGGAGGTTTTCGACAAACGAAAACGACTCGCCGCTTTCGATGACAATATCGCGAAAGAAAACTTTCCCCGCCGTTGCGCGTTTACGCTTCAGCGTTTCTGCTGATTCGACGGTGCGGTTTGAGAGCGTGCGCGTATCAACATCAATCGAAAACACGCGGTCATCCGCCAGCCTAAAATGATAGAGCCCTGTCGAATTATTCGAGATGGTAATCTGAACATTAATCGGGTTTTCGTCCCCAACATGATATATCTTTTTGTCGTAATATCGAATACTGAGCGCAATTTTCCCCTCATTTTGCGCAAAGGCAGGGGAGGCAAGGGCGAAAAAAACGACGAGCGCGGCAAGGAGGGGAAGGGCAGCAAAAAATCCGCAAAAGTGAATGAATCGCCCTTCTCTAACCAAGGGCAATGCTGAAAGTGCCTCAGGCACTGCCTGTGGCGGTAAAAAAATTCTCATATTTGATAATCGGCAAAAAGCAAGCGATACCTTACATCCCAATACCTTCAGCAACCGGGCGCTTTGAGGAAGGCTTTCTCAGGCACGCGCGCTACGCGCACACGCTACCGCCACAGGCGCAGGGCGAGCGCTTTAAGAATTTGTCCACAGATGGACACGAATGGACTCGAATGAAGTCCGACAGGCTGCTAGACAGTTTTTACCATAGCTGATACCATTGCTAAGGAAAAAATGGGAAATATGGAAAACAGCGAAAAAGCTGCCGGCACAGGCGATTTTATCAGCGAGGCGATACAAGAGGATTTGACGAGCGGGCGCTTTAGCTATGTGCGGACACGCTTTCCGCCCGAGCCTAACGGCTGGCTTCATATCGGGCATTGCAAAGCGCTCTCCATCGACTTCGGGCGCGCGCGGGACTTTGGCGGGACGACGAACCTCCGCATGGACGACACGAATCCCGCGAAAGAGGACATTTCCTTCGTGCACGCCATCGAGCGCGACCTCCGCTGGCTCGGTTACCAGTGGGATAACGAATATTTTGCCTCCGATTATTACGAATACCTCTACGAGCTTGCCGTCAAAATCATCAAGAAGGGCAACGCTTATGTCGACGACCTTAACGATGAAGAGATGCGCGAATATCGGGGCACGGCGGTGAGCGATAAAAACAACATCACGCTCACGCCGCCCGGCAAGGACAGCCCCTACCGCACGCGCGCCATCGAAGAGAACCTCGACCTTTTTAGGCGGATGCGGGCAGGCGAGTTCCCCGACGGCGCAAAAACCCTGCGCGCAAAAATCGACATGGCGCACCCGAACCTCGTCATGCGCGACCCCGTCATGTATCGCATCAAACGGGCGACGCACTACCGCGCAGGCGACGCCTGGTGCATCTACCCCATGTATGATTTCGCCCACCCCCTGTCAGACGCAAAAGAAGGCATCACCCACTCACTCTGTTCGCTCGAGTTCGAGATACACCGCCCCCTCTACGACTGGTTCATCAGCGAAGCGGAAGTTTTCCCCAGCCGCCAGATCGAGTTCGCCCGCCTGAACCTCACGCGCACCGTGCTTTCCAAACGCTACCTTGCCCTCATGGTGAACGAGCAGCGCGTGTCAGGCTGGGACGACCCCCGCATGCCGACCATAGCAGGGCTCCGCCGGCGCGGCTACACACCGGAAGCGATACGCGTTTTTATGTCCCGCATCGGCGTCGCAAAAACCGACAGCATGATAGACATCGCCCTCCTCGAATACTGCCTGCGCGAAGACCTCAACAAACATTCCCTGCGCGTGATGGTCGTGCAAAAGCCGTTAAAATTAATAATAGAAAATTGGGGAATGGGGAATGGGGAATGGGGAATGGGGAATGGGGAGTTTCACTCTGAAAATCTCCATTCTCACGAGATGCCAGAAGCGATTTCAAATCAAAGCTCTCATCATCCATCATCCATCATCCATCATCCATCTTCTTCTCCCCATCCCCCATCCCCCATCCCCCATCCCCTCTTTGACGAACTCGAAGCAGTAAACAATCCCGAAGATTTTTCCGCCGGCACGCGGAAGATCCACTTCGGGCGCGAGCTCTGGATAGAAGAAGATGACTTTGCCGAAAATCCCCCGCCAAAGTATTTTCGCCTCTTCGTCGGGAACAGCGTCCGCCTCCGCTATGGTTACATCGTCACCTGCACCGGCTTCGACAAAGATGCAGAGGGCAAAGTGAGCGCCGTCCGCTGCACCTACGACCCGGCGACGCGGGGCGGCAATGCGCCTGATAACCGCAAAGTCAAAGGCACCATCCACTGGGTGAACGCCGCGACAGCCGCCCCCGTCGAAATCCGCGTATTCGATTATCTTTTTACCGTCGAGCGCCCCATGGAAACGCCGCCTGGGGGCTCCTTCCTCGACAATTTCAACGCCGATTCATTGCAGGTATTCAACGGCTACGCCGAGCCCTGCCTCGCACAAGCAGCCGCCGAACAGAAATACCAGTTCGAACGCCTCGGCTACTACGTCCGCGACCGCGAAGACAGCGCGGACGGGCAGCCTGTGTTCAATAAAACCATTGGTCTGCGCGATACGTGGGCAAAGATTGTCCAGAAGAAGGGGTTTAGGGTATAGGGTATAGGGTATAGGGTATAGAGTTTGGGGGAAGACAGGCAGCGGGTTTTGAGCTTGCGATATGCAAGAAGAATGAATAGGAGTGAGGAAGGGTAATGAGGCGTGAAGAAAGATTTCAAAGTGTAATCTTCCCCTATACCCTATACCCCCCATCGTGAGGTGTGTAGTTTGATTGATATATATAAACTGATAGGAGAACAAAATTGAACATATCCGTCTTCGGTATCGGTTACGTCGGTCTTGCCAATGCGGCGTTGCTTGCGCAGCATAATGCAGTTATGATGTGCGATATTTCCAGCGCTCGTGTTGATATGCTGAACAAAGGTATCTCTCCGATTAAAGATGCACAGCTCGAATCTTTTTTACACAATGAGGGGGGGGGGTAGGAAAATTAAGAGCTACGACCGATAGAGTTCTTGTGTTTAAGAATGCCGATTTTGTAATCGTCGCCACGCCGACCGATTATGATCCTGATAAACAGTTCTTCAATACCGATTCTGTTGAATCGGTGATAGCCGAAGCCGCGCGGCTTGCGCCGCAGGCAGCAATCATCATTAAATCAACCGTGCCCATTGGTTTTACCGTCCGGATGAGGCGGGCGTATCCCGCTCTGTCAATTATATTTTCGCCTGAATTCTTGCGCGAAGGGCAGGCGCTCTACGACAACCTCTATCCCTCGCGTATCATCATCGGCGACGCGCTGGAGGCTGGGGATGTGGCGAAAACATTTGCCGCCCTCCTCTTGCAGGGAGTGCGTAAGAAGGATGTATCCGTTCTCTATATGCCGCCGACAGAAGCGGAAGCGGTAAAACTCTTTGCCAATACCTACCTTGCGCTGCGTGTATCATACTTTAACGAGCTTGATACCTTTGCCGAGCTGCGTGGGCTGGATGCGAAATCAATCATCGACGGCGTCTGCCTCGACCCGCGTGTCGGCGCCTATTACAACAATCCTTCATTTGGGTATGGCGGCTACTGTTTACCGAAAGATACCAAACAAATGATGGCAAACTATCAGGGCATCCCCAATAATATAATTAAAGCCATCGTCGCCTCAAACGAAACACGCAAGGCTCATGTCGCTAACATGATACTGTCGAAAAAGCCGCAGACCGTCGGCATCTATAAACTTGCGATGAAGGCGAACTCCGATAATGCCCGCTCATCGGCAATCCTCAATATCATCGAACGCCTTAAAGAAGCAGGCATTGATGTTATCATCTTCGACCCCGCCATCCAAGAACAAACGATGAGCGGCTGCCAAGTAGCCCAAGATTTTTGCAGCTTTCAAGAGCGCGCCGATCTAATAATCGCAAACCGTATTAGCGACGAATTAAAACCATATAGCAACAAGGTATACACTCGTGATATATTTCAGGATAATTAGGGGATGGGGGATGGGGGATGGGGAGGGGCACCCTTTGATAAGGGAACGGGGTATACGCTTGGAATAAGATGATGGATGATGGATTTTTTATTCGAACTATTAATAATACTACTTGGAATATGCTGATACTCCGAAGTAAAAACCTCATCCCCCATCCCCCGATTTTGAATGTACAATTTTTATTTTAGCAAGGAGACGTGTCCATGACGCAATTAGTTACCGGCGGCGCCGGATTTCTGGGGAGCCACCTGTGCGACCGGCTGATACAAGACGGATGCGATGTTATTTGTCTTGATAATTTTTTTACAGGGCAGAAACAGAATATTGCCCACCTTTTGGGCAAGGCGCATTTCGAGTTAGTCCGCCATGATGTGGTGTTTCCCTATTATGCGGAAGTGCAAGGGATATATAATCTTGCCTGTCCTGCAAGTCCGCCTCACTATCAATATAATCCTGTGCATACCACCAAGACGAGTGTGTCGGGAGCTATCAATATGCTCGGGTTGGCAAAGCGGACGCACGCACGCATACTACAGGCATCGACGAGCGAAGTCTACGGCGACCCCGCCGTGCATCCGCAGGTAGAATCTTACTGGGGTAACGTCAACCCCACCGGCATCCGTTCTTGTTACGACGAAGGCAAACGTTGCGCCGAAACATTGTTTTTTGATTACCACCGGCAGAACCATGTTGATATAAAAATTATCAGAATATTTAACACATACGGTCCGCGTATGCACCCAAACGATGGCAGAGTCGTCAGCAATTTTATTATGCAGGCTTTGCACAATGAAGACATTACTATCTATGGGGGGGGAAAGCAAACCCGTTCATTTTGTTATGTCGATGACCTTATCGAAGCGATGGTGTTAATGATGCACTCACGCGATGGGTTTACCGGACCTGTTAATATCGGTAATCCGGGCGAATTTACCATGATAGAACTTGCTGAAAAGATTTTGTCCCTCACGGAAAGTAAATCAAAAATTATTTTTAAGCCTTTGCCCCAAGATGACCCTCTGCGCAGGCAACCCGATATAAGTCTTGCAAAAAAAGAACTTTCCTGGCAGCCAAAAGTTCCGCTGGAGGACGGTTTAAAAGAAACAATAAAATATTTCAAAGAATATGGAGATGCATAATCAGCAATTCAAACTTTCCCTTATCATTCCCTGTTACAACGAAGAGCGCACTATAGCCGCGTGTATAGCGCAGGTGTTGCGTATCACAGACGGGCAGGAATTTACGCTGGAGCTTATCGTTGTCGATGATAAGTCTACCGATAATAGTTTGCAGATACTCGAAGAGATTGCCGAAGTGAACCCACTCATCCGTGTCTTAAAGCATGAACGGAATATGGGCAAGGGCGCGGCGCTTAGAACAGGTTTGATACACGCCGGCGGTGATTATGTCGGCATCCAAGATGCCGATTCCGAGTACAACCCCAACGAATATATCACGATGTTGTCCCTCATGCGGGAACGAAATGCCCAGGTGGTCTTCGGTTCGCGTTACCTCAAACCCGAAGCGCGGCGTGTGCTCTATTTTTGGCATACATGGATGAACCGCACGCTTACCACCGTATCGAATATGTTCACCAACCTCGATATCACCGATATGGAAACGTGCTATAAATTATTTCGCCGCGAAGTAATACAAGAAATTGCCCTCAACTTACAAGAAGACCGTTTTGGGTTCGAGCCTGAAATAACAGCACGGGTTGCACAAGGGCACTATCGTTTATATGAATGTGCTATTTCTTACAACCCGCGCTCCTACGAGGAAGGCAAAAAAATCGGCTGGAAGGACGGATTGCACGCATTATACTGTATCTTGCATTACAGCGCCCATACCGCGCCGCTTCCCATGCAGATACTCATCTATTTTTTTATCGGCTTTGTTTCTTTGGCAGCTAACCAAATACTGTTTACTGCCGCCCACTACGCAGGTCTGTCGCTTAATTACGCCATAATCGGTGCGTTTGTTTCTTCCGCCCTCGTCAACTATGTCCTCTGTATACTCATATTGTTTAAGCACAAGGCGCGCTGGGGCGCCCCGGGGGAAGTTTGTTTATATATCCTCTCTATCGCCTTCATGGGCTTCATCGACTTTGGTCTTACCCAAGGCTTAATCGCCCTCTCGCTCAGCGCGTTATGGTCTAAATTCTGGTCGTCCATCCTCGGCTTTTTCGGCAATTTCTTTCTTCGAAGGATACTCGTGTTCCCGGAGAAAAAGGAGCGGCAGTAATACGTGATGCTCAAACTAACTGATTATTTTGGCGCGTTTGGCGCTCAGGTTACGACACTCATTGGGTGCGGGGGAAAAACTTCCGCGCTGTGGACACTCGCGGAAAGCAAACGCGCGTATAGAACGCTGGTAACAACAACAACGCATACTTCCCCGCGCAGCGACAGCGATGCCTGTTACGATTGTGCCTTAGGCACTTTTATGCCTCGCCTTCACTATGACAAGGGCGTTCATTATGCGGAAGCGGAAAAGGGCATCACGTTTATCTATAAAGCTTTGCCGCTTGACGCGCTTGAACAGTGTATACCGCACTACGAGTATGTTTTTATCGAAGGCGACGGATCACGCTCGCTGCCGCTTAAGGCATGGGCTGATTACGAACCTGTGGTAACTGCTTCGACGAATATCACTGTGGGCATACTTCCCCTCTGGACGCTCGGTATGCCGATTACCGAAAGCATAGTTCATCGGCTGCCGCTCTTCCTCGAACTAAGTGGCGCGAAACACGGCGACACACTCGCATTAAAACACCTCGCCGCGCTCATCGTCGGTAACGGGACACAAGGCGGGCTCTTTAAGGCAGCTCGCGGGAAAAAGATTCTGTTTTTTAATCAAGTTGAAGATGATAGAACCCTAGATAGTGCGCGGGAACTTGTTGAGATGTTGCCGGAAGATTTTAAGCGCACGCTGCACGGCATTATCGCCGGCAGTGTCCAGAACGATAGCATCGTTGTGTTACGGTAGCCGCTCCAGCGGTTTGCAGATAATAGGAACGTTACGCATCTTCCGTTTTACTCCTCTAAAAAGCAAACAAGTTTCGCACCCCGTCCTCTTGATGAACGGAATGCAAAAAGCGTCTCGGACGGCTGCCTAGCTCAAAAACCGTTTTTATGGCATAATATTAAAATGGCAAGCCTACCAAAGCTTATAGATAATAACAGGAAAACTCTCGCAGATTTACTGCTCACTTTAGCACCGGATCATAGCCATTTAAGTATCACTACGGGGTACTGGGACATACCCGGCATCATGCTTGTGCTGGACAAGATACGCTCATACACTTCAATCCGCCTCCTCATTGGGCAGGAGCCGCTCTCGCCAAGGCGAGCCCGAAATTTGAAAACCGATAAGCCGGACGAGGATTTTCCCGAAATTGATTTTGCCTATGATCTTGCAATTCCCGACAATATAAAATATGCTGCGGAATTTAGGCAAACCATAACCAGCATAAAGCAGCTTATAAATGATGGTGTGATGAACGTCAAGATATACCGCAAAGAATTTCTTCATGCCAAGGCATATATCTTTGGTGACTACCATGATAAAGAAGCGGTCGGTATCGTAGGTTCCTCTAATTTTACAAAAAAAGGATTGACGGTAAATCGCGAGCTAAACTCGCTGGAAGAAGATGATAGGATTGTCCGTTATAAACCGTCAAACATAGAAGATACCAATGGACACTTGAGTTGGTTTGATGAAGTATGGGAAGAAGCCTGCCTCTGGAATGGTAAGTTTACCGAGATGCTTGAAAGTTCTCCTGTTGGTGATTTAACATTTGGTCCCTACGATGTTTATATAAAAACACTCATGGAAGTTTTTCCCGATGAACTGATTCCCAAACCGGAATTAGGGGACGATACAAAAGACGTTCTGTATTCCTTTCAGAATCGGAACGCCGGAATTCTCATAAATAAACTTGAAAGAATGGGTGTCGCCATGCTTTCTGATTCCGTAGGTCTTGGAAAGACTATTACCGCAGGAGCGGTAAT
>JAITNZ010000086.1 GCA_031290205.1 Spirochaetaceae bacterium | reverse complement strand
GGCGAGGAACTGTTTCAGATGATTTATCAGCACGATCTAATTATCGAAAGCGGAGATACATTAAAAGCGATAGGTTCAGTTAAAACATCGAGCAAGGATTGGTTGGACAAGATATTTATAGATAAATTCTTATATAATCGTTTAACTAATATTGAAACTCCGCATTTCGCGGTATTTTTACATGATGTTCAAAGAAAAGGCAAGGAGCCTCAATATGGTATTAATACAACATTTTTAACAGGGCATTTTAAGGGTTATACTATAAAATTAAATCCATTAGACGGTGTTTACTATTGTGATGTACGACCTATAATGATGTCTGATCCCATATTAAAGGAAAACATCAAAACATTAGATTGCTTGCTCATTGAAGATGTATGGAAATTTCTGTAAATAAAATTCATGTAAAAGCCCCCAAACTTCGCCTAACAGGACTGTTTACGCTTCGCCCGCAGTAGCGGGCTTGGCTTCCGTTCGGCTAGGTCGCTGCGCTCCCACGCCTCACTCCAGCACATTTTTGTTGCCCTGGAAACCTATGGTTTCCTTTATCGGGCAACGAAAACGTCGCAAACAGCCGGAACGCTATACGCCATTTTTTTGCCAAGATTAGTCGTCGCGCGCGCCATCCATAGCGCGGAGATTTTGAATATTGACAATGTAGTGTATATAAACTATAGTATTAGTTAGGGTTAATATGTATAAAAATGAATAAATTTAAGTGGCAGGATTAATGGAATTAGAATATTCTATCCGTGTGTATGGCATAAATTGCATTGTCAAGGAATGAACTATGGAAATCAATATATTAGCGTGCGGTATTTTTAAACCTGAACTTGAAAAAATATTGCCCGATATTGAGCGGGAATTAAATAAAAATATAAAAGTTGCTTTTTTATCACCGGGATTGCATGTTGATTATAATAAAATGGAGTGCGAACTAAAAAAAGAATTAGAACTAAGAAAAAACCAAAAAACATTGCTTTTATATGGCAGTTTGTGCCATATAAAATTACCCGAAATTATAAAAAAATACAATGTTATAAATCCTAATGAAAAGAACTGCATTGAATTAATTTTAAGTGCTGAAAGAAAAAACGAAATAGATAAATCGGATAATGTTTTTTATTTAACTTCTGGGTGGTTGAAATATTGGAGAGAAATATTTCAACAAGGACTAGAAGCATTAGTGTGTGATAAGATTGTTTTACTTGATAGTGAATCTGATTTGATTTCTGATGAGGAAATACTTGAATTCTTTGATTATATACACATTCCTATTGAAATTGAAAAAATATCGTTAGGACATTTTAAAAATACATTAATAAATATATGCAAATCTTTCATTCGCTAGGTCATTCCGTTCTAGTATCACGTCACTATTCAAATAGCGGGTCAATACACAAAGGTTTTTTTCCGCAAACTTGAAATTAGCGTTCATTCGCGTAATTCGCGGACGATATTCTTCTTTAATGCGTAAAATGAGATAGTAACTAAACTAATGGAGTATATTTATCACCATTATTCCCCTTGGTTTTCGTCTTCGTTCATGTCGTTCGTGAGGTTAGTGGTCGAATTCGGAACTGATGCTAACATGGGGGCTCAGTTCAAGCGTCCCAGCGCGATGCGGACATTGACGTTTTCGCCGTCAAGGGTGGCGGCTTTGAGGACGGCGGCTCTCGCTTCATCTTTTCTGCCTAAAATGCTAAGGCAGCGGGCTATCTTCAACTGCAAGAGCGCCGCCTTTTCGGGCGCACGGCGATTTTCGATTTCGGCGGCGGCGCGCGTAAAGTGGGCAAGGGCGCTCTGAAAATTATGCTCGGCTTCCCGAATCAGCCCCAAGTTTGCAGGAATTACCCAGCCTTGAGCGGAGGGCGCGGCGGCTTCGAGTGCAGTTGCGGCGCCCGCATAATCGCCCGCACGAATCTGCAAGAGCGCCCTGTTCAGGGGAATCCACTCGCCGCCCGAGCGCATTTTTTCCGCGCGCTTTATCAGGAAATCAGTCTCGTCAAGGCGTTTTTCATAGGCGAAATACCATGCCGCCCAACGGTAAATCCGCTCATCATCGCTATGCCGTTCAAGCAGAAACCAGGTATCGGCAATCGAACGTTCAAGCGGCGTTGCGGAGAGGCTCCGGCGGAACAATTCGAGGTCGAGCAACGTATTTTCTGATACTTGCTGAGTTTCACGCAAAAGAGAGCGCGCCTTTTCGTCCGGGAGGAGGCGCGTCCACAGTATGACGCCGTAAAACTCAGGCGGGCTTTCGATGCCATCCGATTCGGAGCGCAGATTTTCGAGCGGCGCGGCTTTATCATCATCCTGCCCCGCAGTAATCGCAAGATTATAAAAACTTTGCAGGCGGATTGGGCGCGGGGTGAGGGCGCCTTCATCCGCCGTCAGCATAGTCCACATCTGGCGGGCATTGGGCGTCAGCCCGGCAAGATAGAGCGCGTCGGCTGCCCGCGCAAGGTCTTCGGCGCCGCCAGCTTTCGTCCACAGCTCCGCCGCCAGAAGGAGTTTGCCGAAATCATAGGCATATTGAGCGAAAAAGCGGGTTGCCTTTCGGGTCAAGGCTGAGTTTGGCCTCAGCATCACGAGGGCGGCGTTTGCCTCAGTCTGATTATCTTCGATGATGTTAAGTAGCGCGGCATCGATGGAAAGCCCCTCGAAGGGCTCGTTGACGAGGTTTTCGGCGGCAGCGGCAAGTAAGCGAGGGGCGTGTTTGATCTGCGAAGCTGCTTCAAGGCTGCTGAACGAGTCTGCCAGCGAATAAAACGCGAGGGCAAGCGGGAGGAAAGACTTCTCGCCAAGCGGTCCCGACTCGGACAAGAGTTTCGCATAGGCATTCAACTTTTGCCGCGCGCCGGTGTCCAAAACGAGGCTGGCACTGCCTGTGGCGCCGCCGACGAGGGCTGCGACAGGCGCCGAGTGAGGAAAGGCTGCTACAGCTCGTTCTGCCGCTTGCAGATAGGATGCGGTAAAAGCGGGAAATTCCCGTGCAAGCCGCCGCCGCCGTTTTAAGACAGAAAGCTGCGCCTCAGCACCCACGGCGGTTTTTTCGAGCGCGTCGAGCGTGGTGTTAAAAAAATCGACATTCGGAGGATTAGCGCCGTTCAACACACCGGCAAAAAGCGCGTCAAAGGACTGGAGTTTTTCATGGAAGGCGCTAAAATTGAGCTGGTTTTTATCGCCAAAGAAACTGGTATTTGTTTGTAAGAGGCTAAAGACCAGCGCGCCGAGAAAGGCGAGAAGCGCAAAAATCCCCACGATACAGGCAATCTTAACAAGCGTCTTCGCCTTGCTTTTCGGTTGTTTTTTCTTCAACATCAATCCTCAAATTCCAACGGAATGACCATGCGGTCGCGGCTTAGCGCGGCGGCGGGGAATATCGCCCGCGCTTCATCGAGGAGGATGTCGAGTTCCCGTGTATTATAACGCGGGCTATAGTGGATGAGGGCAAGTCTTTTTACCGCCGCGGCACGGGCAAGGACGGCGGCTTGGGCTGCCGTCATGTGCTTTTTGTCGCGGGCATCCTCTTCCAGAGCCTGCTCGAACATCCCTTCGCAGACAAAAAGGTCGGAACCGGCAACCTCGGCGGCAATTTCGGGGAAGTAGAGGCTGTCCGTCACAAACGAAAATTTCCGCCCGCTGCGTTTTCCGCCCATCACCTCTTCCGGCAGCACCTGCCGCCCGTCCGGCAGGAGGATGGCATTGCCGTGTTGCAGCTTACCCCAGAGCGGACCCATCGGAATACCGAGCGCTTCAGCTTTTTCGGGGTAGAATTCACCAGGGCGCTCGTATTCTTCCATCGTATATCCAAAGCACTGTTTAGTGTGGCGCAGGGGGAAGGCGCGGATATGGAAATCCTCAGCCTGATAGACAATGCCCGGTTCGGCAATCTCGCGCACGATTATCTTGTAGTTGATATACATATCGAGCACGCGGCGGCTCGTCTCGATATATTCGGCGATTCGCGGCGGACCATAGATATAGAGCGGGTCGTCGCGGTCAACCTGAGAAGAGAGCATCAGCAAGCCGGGAAGCCCCGTTACGTGGTCGGCATGGGTGTGGCTGATGAAAATCGCCGAAATTTTCTTCCAGCGAAGGTTCAGCCGCCTAAGGCTTACCTGCGTCCCCTCGCCGCAGTCAAAGAGGAAGAGGTCGCCCTCGCGCCGCAGCAGCACCGAGGTGAGGTGGCGGTTCGGCAGCGGCATCATGCCGCCGCACCCTAAAACAAAAGCTTCAAGATTCATATTTTCACATTATATATAAAAAAACGGCGCGGGGAAAGCCGCCACAGGCGGTTGGCGGTGGGTGCACTTCCAAATTCGGGGTAAATTGGGAGGGGGGAGTAGGTGACGAGGGGGAAGTCTCCCCCTACGCGCCGCAAACTTGCGTCGCAACCCCCTCTGCGGGGCGCCGCCCCGCAACGCCCCGCTGGGGGGGCGAGGTGCCCCCC
>JAITNZ010000048.1 GCA_031290205.1 Spirochaetaceae bacterium | reverse complement strand
TTTTTGTATTGTTATCGAATTGTTTTAAAGATTTTTTTGCTGAAATTATATTGTAATTGGGTACGGGGGACGGGGTAAGGGGTAACGGGGAACGGGGGAAGATTTCACTTTGAAAACTTTTTTCCCGCCTCATTGCTCACTCATCACTCACTGTTCAGTAGTATGACAGATGCAGAAATTTTTTCAAGAGGAGGGCGCATTGGGGGGAAGGCTTTCTCAAGTGCGCGGTGCTTCGACAAGCCCAGCATGCGTCGTCCGCTACCTGCATTTGGGGCGTAAAGTTTGCTTGTCCTGCGCCACGCCATGAACGATTAACCGCAACAACACCCTATCGGGTGCTATTATTCAGCGGGGTAGCGCCGCAATTTTGCGGCGCGTAGGGGGGGCTCCCCCCTTCTCCCTTTCTTCTTCCTAATTTCCCCCCTCGTCGAAAAGCCCTCACCGCTTGAGCTGTAGGGAATGATCCTGACGTAGCGGGCGGGGCGGGGAAGGCTTGCCAAAAAACATCACTGGTAGTCGTATTTAGTGCCGGTAAGCGGGCACCGACTTCATGTGAGGCAAAAAAAACATCACCGACAGCAAACGTATGGCACCAGCAAATGCATTTTCTAAGTGGCGGTAAATGCGTCCGACGAGAGAAACGTACTTGCTTAGAAAATGGGCGCCCGTTTTTCGGCAAGCCTTCCCCGCCCCGCCCGTCTCCGCGATTATCAATCGCGGGGAACCAGCTCAAGTGCGGAGGTGCTGAAGGTATTGAAGGAAATCCCGCACTGTGATAGCCTCTGCTTATCATCATGATGAAAAAAACGCTTTTTGCCGTGTTTGTTTTTTGCGCGGCTTTGAATACCATACAGGCTCAGGATGCGGCGAACACGGCGGAAGATGCGGCAAGACCTGACGAGAGCACGCTGCTGCTTGACGCGCCGCAGCCTGCACAGACTGCCGCAGACGGCGGCGCGCTCCGCGAAAATGAACAGAACTACCCGCTTGGTGAAGGCTCGCTCCAAGGGGGCGTTTCCATCTGGTCGGTTCTGCGGATTCTTATCGTGCTCGTTATCGTGTCTCTTGCGATATATGGCATCATCTATTTTCTGAAAAAGAGCAAACAGAAAGAGCCGGCGGATAATGCCTATCTTAAAATTCTTGCCGCCGCTCCCATCAATGCGCGGACGGCTGCCGCCGTTGTCTCGGTCGGGTCCAGCGCATGGCTTGTCGGTGTTTCGGACGCTTCAGTCTCGCTGATTTCTCCTCTGAACGACCAGGAAACGGTGGACGCGATGCTCCTCGATTATTCAGAGCGGGCGGCGCAGGGCAACGCGCTCAGGTTCCCGAACTTTTTTTCCATGCTTCAGCGTCTTGTTCCCCGCGAAAGCGAAGCGGGCGCCGCACCGGAGACACGCGACCATAAAAAAAGCGCGCTCCATAAAAACCGCGACAGGCTAAGGGGGCTTTAATGCTTCCCGTCCGCTGTTTTCCCTCGTGGGCAGTTTTTTTCATCATTCTGGCGGTCTTCTCCGCCTGCGAAAAAAAGCAAATTCAGCGAACGGACTTTGTGCTAGGAACGGTATGCAGCATCCGCTTTTTTAAAAATGTTCCCGTAGAGCTGTTTGACAGCGTGTTTGCATCCCTTTACGAGCTTGACGATATGCTGAGCGCGAATAAAGCGGGAAACGAGCTTGACGCCGTCAATAAAAACGCAGGGTTAGCGCCGGTTGCGGTGCGTTACGAGTTGATTGAGGTGCTTTCCCGCGCACTTTATTTTGCCTCAATTTCCCGCGATGCAGAGGGGCGCGCCGCGTTCGACCCGACAATCGGTGCGCTCGTGAAGCTCTGGGGCATAGGCGGCGAAAATCAGCGTGTCCCCGCCCCCGATGAAATCGGCGCGGCGCTCGCTCTCTGCAATTGGCGGGATGTCGAAATAAATCAGGCGGACGGCACGGTCTTTCTGAAACAAAAAGGAATGAGGCTCGATTTGGGCGCCATCGCGAAGGGTTTTGCGGCGGATAAAGCCGCCGAGCTCATCAGGTCTTTTGGCATCGAGCGCGCGATTATCGACTTGGGCGGCAACATCGCGGCGATCGGCACTAAGCCGGACGGCGGAGCGTATCGAATCGGCATCCAAGACCCGTCGCGGGAGCGTGGCACGTATGTGGGCTTCGTGGAGGTGCGCAACAAAACGCTCGTTACTTCGGGGACTTACGAGCGATTTTTCGAGGAAGGCGGCGTGCGGTATCATCATATCCTCTCCAGCGAAACCGGTTTTCCTGTGCAAAACGGGCTGCTTTCGGTAACGATTGTAGGCGATTCTTCAATGGATGCCGACGCCCTTTCCACGACGGTTTTTGCGCTGGGCTGGGAAAAAGGCAACGCCCTCTTAACAGGCATCCCCGGCACAGAGGCAATTTTCATCTTTGACGACGGCTCCGTCCGCACGACAAGCGGCGTAACATTGCATCAGTAGCTATCAGTGCCTAAGGCGCCCACTTGGGGCAGCTTGAAGATGGCGATTCTTTCGTTGGGGATAATTTTTAGGAGACCTGAAGTATCTATATTATGGGCGGCAAGCTCGTCATACATAGTATGTTCGTGCATATCGAAAAGTCCGTTAAAAACATAGAGGACATCAACAGAAGGATCGTCAAGATATGACGGTAAAACTTCGAATCCGTAATACGCGGCGGCGAGTTGCCAGTTATCGAGCATTGCAGGCTTCGTCCCCGGGTGGGCGTCCACATCGGCGGCAATATAAGCGCGGGCTTCGTAGTAGTACTCATAATCGGCGCCCAGCCGCAAGGCTTTCGATTGATAGAGCGAAAGGGAAAGCGCCCAAATCAAAAAAACCGTAATATATTTCATTGTTTTGTGTGATACGGAAAAAGAAACGAGTATTGCAAGGAATGTTATAAAAAATGGATAACTTATCGGCATCCAATACCGGTAATGGAGCATGGGCTTCTTAAATGATACGATATAGGCAAGCGCAAAAATCAAGAGAGGCATGAAAAATGCATACCAGAAAAGGACTCTTTTCCTGTCCGTTAGCGGCAGATACGCCGCTATTTTTTTTCGGCAAAGGAAAATAGCAGTCGAAGCGGCGGCAAAAGCTAAGAAAATCAGGGTGTGGTCACTGTTTATATGGAACTCACCACGATCAAAGTAATAATTGCTTGCCAGCATTTGATATAAAAAATACGGGACGCAGAAAAGCGCGATGATAATATTGCCTGTTAAAAAGACCGCTGTTTTCTTCAGACTTTTCTTCAGACTAACAGATTTATGGTAAATTGAAAATGAAATATAGAAAATAAAATTAGCTATTACAAATAATATGCCGTAATGATGCGCCGTTGCCAAAGCAATTGAGGGGAGTATGTAGCATAAAAGGTTTTTAAAAGATGCTTTACGAAGATAGTTGATAAAGAACAAGGATGCAACGGGAGCTAAAAATATTTTTAAAATATAGGCGCGCATTAACTGGGAAAAAATAAGCGCAAAACCGCTTATTGCCATGAAGAACGCCGCGAGTAGCGCCGTCTTCCAGCCGCAATTTTGCTTAACCAACAGATACAGCGCCGGAACGGCGAATGTTCCCAGCAGAACGGATAACATCGTGCCCGATGCTTCAGACCACCCGAAAAGGGTAAACCAATAGCGTAAAAGGATAAAATAGAACGGCGGGTTGCCGTAATCCGCAAAGGTGCTGATAAACGGCAGAGTGGGATTCCCGCCTATAGCGCCGCAATATATCTCATCCGAACATCCCGATTCCCGCACAAACCCATTAAAGCGTAACGCAAATCCTAAAACGATGATTAAGCCCAAAAGGATAGCTCCTACCCGTTTTTCGCGCGATGAATCTGTGCGAACACGCTCATACACGTTTTGTATATTCTTCCGGTAAAGGAAGAGCAGTCCTATGATAAACAGATACGGTATCACAAAATCCCCTGGTTTTAGGAAAAACGAACAGATAATGTTTAAGGCAAGATTTAAATCACCATAATAATTTACCCACTCCGGGGTAAATAGCGATCTTTCGTAGTATATATTCGGGAAGCGGAAGAGCAAATAGCCGTCCTGTTCGCTTTCAACGAATTCTTTTACTTGGGTTTTTGAAAAATAATAGAGCTTGTTACCGATAAAGACGCTGATGTTATCAATTGCATCGATTGTTTGTTCCGCATATTGTTCAGGCACACGAAGGTATATTCTCTTATGATACCCTATGGTCCTTAACTGGGTGTGCAAGACGATGGTTTTAAGCTGATCTTCCGATTGCGTAGTGGGGGAAAAATAGTAATACTGGGCATCGTGCGGTTCGGAGAATATCGACAGATCACGCGCGTTACCCTTGTCAATTTCAATATTAACGTGAATCGGCGCCAGCCACTCGCCAAAAATATTCCTGTTCCTTATTATCGAAATATTGACGGTAAGAACGCCGCTCAAAATAATCCCGAAAGCGCATATTGCCGTAAGAACAATCTTCATGGGGCGAGTCATGGGGCAATTTTAAGCCGACCCCGCATTCCTGTCAATCCGCCTCCGCCGCCACAGGCGGTTTCTGCCCTTGCGAAGGGCGCTCGCAGTCTGAACAGCCTAAGCAGGTTTAGCGCCACAGGCGCTTTCAGCCCATCCAAAGGGCGCCAGCAGACAAAACCGCTTAAGCAGGTTTAGCGCCCCCTTCAGCAACGCCCAACAGCCGCCACAGGCGGGTTCTGCTTGCCTCGCTTAGAAAAGGGCGCCTGTGCACCCCGCTCGGCGGCGGGGATTTTTTATTTTTTCAAAATATGCTATAATGCGCGAATTGGATGCCTAGAGCACGGGATCGACAGGAGGATTCTATTTCGGTTTACAAAGATTGGCTTTACTATGGCTTTACTAAAGAAAAAATAGACTCTTGCAAGTTGGAGTTGAACGCCCATAATGCCGGCAGCCTCAGTATAGTCAGCATCGCTACCACCATCTTGATACTCTTGCTCTCCCTTTATCCGGGCGGATCGGGGCATAGCACATCAGCTTATTTTATCTTTGCAGCCATCCAGTTTGCCATTTTCATTTACAGCAGGACTTTTACCGGGGTGCGCAAGCAAAGCATTCCGCAATGCACTTTGGGAATGATACTCTTTTCGTTGAACTTGGTGGCGTTTTCAATCTATGGCTGTTTTATCGACCAAGGCGTCTATGTCGTCCGTTTTCTGCTCTTCTTTTTAAGCCTTGAAGTTGTATTCGTATTCGGCGCTTTCTTTAACCTGATATACAATATCTTAGTCATTGGTATTTTTAGCTTGGCTTTTTTGTTTATTGAACGGTTTTTTCATGTTAAACCGCAGGACGACCAGTTTTTTGATATTATCAATGTTGCCGCAGCCTGTTTTATCGCTATGACCTTGAACTGGTATATCTCTCATATTTTTGTGCGGGGACTTTTGACGGCACATTCACTGCAAGAAGAGCGGAACCGCTTTCACGAGGAGAGCATCCACGACCAGCTTACCGGCTTGAATAACCGGCGGAGTTTTGAACAATCGGTTGATTTTTTTACTTCCGTGTGCCGGCAAGTTCATCAATCAGTCTGTGTGGTGATGATGGATGTCGATTTTTTCAAGAATTATAATGATTATTACGGGCATCAAAAAGGTGATGAGGTGCTGAAGGCAGTCGGCAGAGTTCTGCGGCAACTTACTGAAGAAAACCGCGTATATGCGGCGCGAGTCGGCGGCGAAGAGTTCATCGTGCTCTGGACAGAGAACCGGCTTTCCGAAGCGTTGCACGTTGTCCTGAAACTCCGCCAGATGATCATCGATTTGCAAATCCGCCATGAAATGTCGTCTGTCGCCCCCTATCTTACGGCAAGTTTTGGGTTTTACCTGATGCGCGGCGGCTCCGAAGACAGCCCCAAAGAGCTTTACGAGGCGGCGGACTCGGCGCTTTACAAGGCAAAAGAAGCCGGACGCAACCTCATCGTCCTCCATGACTCTGGCAACGGCAGCTTCCGCGTCATTGATGCGTCCAATCCCGACGACCTGCCCGACCGTTGACACAACCGGCAGTTTATTGCAAACTTACGGTATGTTCAGCAATTCACCCGATGCACAAAAATCAATACCGGGGGAGTACAAGCGTGTCGTTGAAGCGCTCTTTCCACCTGATTCCCACACAAAGCCGACGCTCAAGGCTGCTGCGGCTTATGCCAAATGTTTAGAAATCGAGGCGGATTTTACCCGCTTAATCAACTCGGCAACAGATTTGGCGATGTTTTTCCCCCATTTTAAGAAAAACTTTTCACTGTTAATCGTAAAAACATGGGTCGAACAGGCGGACGAGATTCGTAAAGATACGCTCCAAGCACGGCTTCCCGCCTTTTACGCAAAAATTGAACAGGAGGACTATGTCGGCGCACTCCGCGATTTTAGCGTTATCCTCGAAGAGCTTGCCTACCTGTTTTTTGGCGATCAAAGCAAGCAAAAAGATTTTACCGAATATGTCTTCCGCATAGATGCTCAAATGGGCTTATTCTGGTGGTACAGCAGCCGTCTATCCCGCATTCCCCACGATGCGGACCCACGTATACTCCGCGCCCTGCTGATACTCGGCATCTGCTACCTCAGCGCCTTTTGAAGTAGATAATGGGAGAACCACCTTTTGTTCCGCAACTCGGATTGCAGTACCCAAAAATCCCCGATGAGCACATGTACAAAACCGAGCCGGAAATTGAGCTTGTCATAGACGAGCACTACCCTTTTCTTGACAAATCCCTGCGGCACCGCTTCATAAGCGCCTGCATATATCTGACCATCTTCACGCTGGTTTTTCTCATATCGTCCATCCGTTTCGGATTACGCATAGAAGGACGGAACATACTGAAAAAGAACCGCCGCCTGTTTCGTAACGGCGCGCTCACCGTGGCGAATCATGTTCACAAATGGGATTTCTTGTTTGCCCTTCAAGCCGTGCGCTTCAGGCGAATGTATTTTCCCGCATGGCCCGAAAATCTTACCGGACCCGACCGCATGGTAATCCGCGCTGCCGGCGGAATCCCGTTTCCCCGCGATATTCACGCGATAAAGCACTTTAACGCGGCATTTGACGAACTCCACGCACACAAAAAGTGGATGCATGTCTTTCCCGAAGGCAGCAACTGGCACTATTTCCAGCATATACGCCCCTTCAAAAAAGGGATGTTTTCCCTGGCATATAAATATAACTTGCCGGTTATTCCCATGGCGATTTCTTATCGGGAAGCAACGGGACTTTTCAAGTTGTTCAAAAAGGGCTACCCTCTTATCACGCTGCGTGTCGGGGAACCCATCATGCCGGATTTGAGCAAACCCCGCCGGGAAGCGGCGGCTCTGCTTCGGGAACAGACACACCGGAAAATCGTGGAACTTGCGGGCATCACCTGCAACCCCTACCCGTGCGAGGGTGACTGAAATGAAAAAACGAATCCATCTGTTGATTTGCATTGTCTGCCTGACAGCGCTTTTTCCCGTTGCCGCCTTTGCACAGCGGAAAACCGTGATTAAACTGGTGTCGCTGGTTCCCGAAAATACGCCCTGGGGAGACCTCTTGAACCGTATGGCAAGCGAATGGGCGCGGATAAGCAATGGAGAGGTGGAACTGCACATCTACCACAATATAAAATCTTCCGAGGGCGACATCCTGCGCCAACTCAATATGAACCAGATACAAGCCGCCATGCTCAGCTCTTTCGGACTCAAAATTATATCGCCGCCCCTTTTGACCCTAAGCTGCCCCTTTCTTATCAGAAACAATGCGGAGCTGGACCTCGTGCTGGAGCGGCTCAAGCCGGATATGGAGAAGCAGCTCAGCGATAAGGGTTACTGGACGCTTGCCTGGTCAAAAGTCGGCTGGGTGCGGTTTTTTTCCAAGAGACCGGTCTTTGTTCCTGCGGATTTGAAAAAACAGCGTATGGGGACAAGCGAGACCGAACCGGAACTCATGGACGCCTTTCGGGCTATGGGCTATCAGATGGTGCCCGTCGCGCTGAATCAGATTCTCGTGAGTCTGTCCGGCGGGCAGATTGATGCGGTCTACCAAAGTCCGGTCAACGCCGGCGGCTTGCAGATATTCGGGCTGGCGAAGAACATGGCATCCATTCCGGTTGCGCCTTTTATGGGCGCTATCATCATGAATCAGCGTGCGTGGCGCTCTGTTCCCGAAAAGTACCGGAGCGAACTTATCAGCGTAACGCGGCGGCTGGAGGCGGAGCTGGACAGTTCCATTCAGGCGCTGGAGGCTGAGGTGATACAGACCATGCTTGACTACGGGCTGGTGATAAATCAGGTGAGCGCCGAACAGGAGCAGGTCTGGTACACGGACATGAACCGCGTGATGCCTTCCCTCGTGGGCAGCGTCTTTGACCGCGCAATGTACGAACGTATCGACGCTATGCTGAGGTCGCACCGTGCAGGGCGCTAACGAGGTGCTTACAGGAAAAATCACGGCGAGAGCGCTGTTGCGGACTGTCGAAGAGGGCATCGCCTATTTCTCGCTTGCTTGCCTCGTCCTCATTCCCGCCGCTGACGTAATTCTGCGGCTCGTTTGCAAATCGCGCTTTCCCGCCGCGCCTGTGTTGACCGCCCACCTCCTCTTGGTGCTCGGTCTCTTGTCCGGCATGATTGCCACCCGCACAGGCGACCACCTGTCCATCGGGCTGTTTCAATACAGCAACAACGAAAAGCTAAAAACCAGCATTGCCGCCGCCACTTCGCTTGTGTCCGCGTTTCTCGTCACCATCTTCGGCTGGTGTTCGGTCTCATTTTTAAGGGTGGGTCTCTACCCCGTGCAGTTAATCGGCTTCATCCCCGACCGCCTCTTCGCCCTCGTGATGCCTATAGCTTACGCCGTGATAGCTTCCCGCTTTGCGCGTAGGGCGGGGCTTGGCGGCTGGAAGCGAATCCTGCCGGTGCTGGCTATCGTTTTGGGCACGGTCTGCTCCCTGCCGGCAATCTGCAAGTTTATCTGGGGTATCGATATTCCCGACTTCGCCTGGAATTTAACGGATGCCTTTTGTGAGATTGCCGCCGTGATAAAAACGCCGGTAATCATCGCCCTCATCGTCATGGCGCTGTTGGGAACGCCAATCTTTGTCATCATAGGCGGCGCCGCCCTCATACTCCTCCAGAGCAACGGGAGCGAAATTGACATCGCGGCAAACCAGATTTACACCGCCCTCACGCAGAACAGCCTCATCGCAATACCGCTTTTCACGTTTACCGGCTTTATCCTTTCGGAAAGCCGCGCCGGAGAGCGGCTTGTCGACAGTTTTAAAAACTTGTTCGGCTGGCTGCCCGGCGGCATGATCATCGTTTCGGTGATACTCTGTGCGTTTTTTACGTCCTTTACCGGCGCGTCAGGCGTAACCATCCTCGCGATGGGCGGCATCCTCCTCACCGTGCTCTCCGGTTACCCCGAAAAGTTTACCATCGGCCTCTTAACCGCATCGGGCAGCATAGGGCTCCTCTTCCCGCCGAGCCTCCCCATACTCCTCGTCGGCGCGACCACCCGCACGAACACCATCCACCTGTTCCTCGGCGGACTCCTCCCCGGCTTGCTCCTCGTCGCGGCGACCATAGCTTTCGGCATCGCCGTTTCTATTAAGCACAAAATCCCCGTGGAGCCGTTCAAGCTGCGAAAAGCCGTCCGGGGGCTCAAAAACTCACTTTTGGAGATACTACTGCCCTTTTTCCTCATCGCCGGTTACTTCACAGGCATATTTTCCTTGGTTGAAATAAGCGCGGCGGCGGCAATCTATGTCTTCATCGTGGAAGTGTTCGTCTATAAAGAAATCAAGCTGAAAGGCATCGTGGCGGTTTTTGCAAAAACAATCCCTATCTCAGGCGGCATCCTCTCCATCCTCGCCCTTGCCCAAGCCCTCTCCTACTACATCGTTGACAGCCAAATCCCTGAGTTTTTCGCCCAATGGATGCAGCACACGGTAACATCAAAGTGGGCGTTTCTCCTCTTACTCAACATCGCCCTCTTGATAAGCGGCTGCCTCATCGACATTTTCTCCGCCATCATGATCATCCTGCCCCTCATCGCCCCCTTGGGCGCAGTCTACGGCATAGACCCAGTGCATTTGGGTATCATATTCCTCATCAACATGGAGGCGGGCTTCCTCACCCCGCCTGTGGGACTCAACCTCTTTCTCGCCAGCTACCGTTTCAAAAAGCCTTTTGTGGAAACCTCCCGCAACGTGCTGCCCTTTCTGGGCATCCAACTGGCGGTCATGTTCATTGTCACCTACGTGCCGGGGCTGTCGACCTTTTTGAAGGGATTACTCTAGGGAAGTGCTGATTAATTCGGTTTAACCACGAATGATGGGGACCGGGGGATGGGGAACAGGGAACGGGTAAGATTTTACTTTGATTTATCAGCGTATTCCATGTATGGCATAATCCGAAGTAAAACCCTGTTCCCCGTTCCCCTTCTTCAGTTCCTATGGTCTATGCAGCAGTTCCGAATTCAACCACGAACCTCACGAACAACACGAACGGAAGACGAAATGAATATGAATAATGGTGGTAAACAAGGCAGAAATCATGAGAATTGTGCGCTACTTTATTCGTTTTATTCGTGTGCATTCGCGTCCATTCGCGGACAATTTGAAAATACGGAAGAAGAATGTCCACAGATACACACCTCCTAAATTCCCGCCAGAACTTTAACCTACGAAGGGATAGGGACGCCGAAATTGTTAAATATTTCCCGTTGCGTTTTAGTAATGGGACTTAAGAATTTGTTACCGTTAATGTGAACCG
>JAITNZ010000045.1 GCA_031290205.1 Spirochaetaceae bacterium | reverse complement strand
ATCACCGAAAAAATCGCCAAAGAAATTGAAGCGGCGGGCATCGAATCGGTTATGATTCGCACCGTCCTTACCTGTGAGGCAAAACTCGGCGTCTGCAAGCGCTGCTATGGCCGCAACCTGGCGACAAACCGCAGCGTGGACATCGGCGAGGCGGTGGGGACGATCGCCGCGCAGTCCATCGGCCAGCCGGGAACCCAGCTTACGATGCGTACCTTCCATATCGGCGGCGCCGCGACAAAAATCTCCGAGGAAAACCGCCTTGCGCTCAAATATCCGGTCTACATCAAGGAAATTACCGGCGCCCACGTCGAGCTTGAGAACCACCACCGGCTTTTTACCCGCAAGGGGCAGGTCGTCGTCAACAAGGTAATGAAAGAGTACAAGATAGAAAAGGGGGACAAGCTTCTCGTTGAAGACGGTAAGCGTGTCGCAAAAGGGCTACCCCTCATCAAGCATGGCGATAAAGAGGTCAAGGCGGATGAAAACGCCTTTGTGATGATTTCGGGGGATAAACTGCTCCTTACCGGGCAGGACCAGAGGATTGAGATCCGCAACGGCTCCGACTTTGCCTGCAAGCAGGGAGAGGTTGTCCCCACGGATAAAACCATCGCCACCTTTGACCCCTTCAGCGACCCGATTATCGCCGAAGCAAACGGCATCGTCAAATTCGAGGACATCATCGAAGGCTCCACCCTCAAAGAAGAGATCGACGAGGAAACCGGCAATGTTGAAAAACGCATCACGGAATTCCAGCTTGAAAGCAAACAGCCGCGCATCATCATCACTGACGAGGCGGGGAACGACCTTGTATCCTATCCGTTGCCGTCGGGCGCCTACATTCAGGTTGATGAAGACGAGCGCATCCTCGCCGGGCGGGCTATCGCAAAAACGCTGAAAGAATCGGCGAAGGCCCTGGACATTACCTCCGGCCTCCCCCGTGTTTCGGAGCTCTTCGAGGCCCGCAAACCGAAAACTCCCGCCGTGCTGGCGCGTATCTCCGGCAAGGTGCAGTTCAAGGGCATCACCAAGGGTAAGCGCAAAGTCGTGATTCTGGACGACCGGGGCGATGAGTTTGAACATCTCATTCCGGTAAACCGCCGCCTGTTGATACGTGACGGCGATACGGTTACTGCCGGCGAATATCTCTGTGAAGGCGCGGCAAGCCCCCACGACATCCTGCACATCCTCGGCGAGAGCCAGTTACAGAGTTACCTTATGGATGAAATCCAGAAGGTCTACCGTTTGCAGGGCGTGCACATCAACGACAAGCATATCGGCGTCATCATCAGGCAGATGATGCGCAAAGTTGAAATTGCCGCTGTCGGCGACACCCGCTTCATCTACGGCGAGCTCGTCGATAAATACAAGTTCCACGAGGAGAATGCCCGCGTGCTGTCCGAAGGCGGCGACCCGGCGGTCGGGCGGCCTGTGTTCCAGGGGATCACCAAAGCGTCGCTGAACATCGACAGCTTCCTCTCGGCGGCCTCCTTCCAGGAGACGACCCGCGTACTTACCAACGCGGCCATCGCCGCCAAGGTCGACACGCTACGCGGCCTTAAAGAGAACATCATCATCGGACACCCGATACCCGCCGGAACGGGCATCAGGCGCTACCAGAACATAAAGCTCTTTGAAGATGACGAAGATCTGGAACTCCAGATGAACGAAATCCTCGAGCGCCGCCGCCTCGAAGAAGAGGAACGCCAGTCGTCGATGGCCTTCGACGCCCAGACCGACTCTTTTGTCCGGCACGACGCCGACGACGCGGAGTAAAGAAATTTAACCGTGAGCGACACGAACACAACGAACTTTAAATGGTTTTCTTTAAACGTGTTCGTGTTGACATTGGTGAGCAGAGAGCAGAGAATGAAAATAGCTGTAGGCAGAAATGCTCAATATTAAAGTAAAGGACGGAAAATGAAAAAATTTGGCGGGAAAATTTTGTTTTTGGATAGAGGGGATATTAATACCGACGAGATAATACCGGCGAAGTATTTGAATGAAAACTCACGGGAGGCCTTGCGGCCGTTTTTGCTGGAAGATTTAAAGCTCGGCGGCTTTGACGCGAAAAAAAATATTGACGGCAAGGCGGCCGTCCTTACCCGCGCCAATTTCGGCTGCGGTTCCTCGCGGGAACACGCGCCCTGGGCGCTCGAAACGAACAACATCAATATCGTTATCGCCGAAAATTTCGCCCGCATATTCAGGCAGAATATGTATAACTGCGGTATGTTGGCCGTCGAACTTCCCGCAGCTACCATTAACGAATTGTTCAAAGAATTCGCGGCTGCCGATACATCGGTAAGCGTTGATACAAAAAACGCGGTGCTTGTTTTTACAGCCGGCACTAAAGAAAAAAAAGTCTCGTTTAAGCTTGACGGCTTTGAACGGCAGCTCGTCGAGGCCGGCGGCTGGGTGGATTATGCCCAATCCCATTATTGAAGCGGCTGGTATTCACCGATGAGAAGCGGGGAAGAGGGATTATGTTGCTTACAATTTTCTTCAACCGACGAGCGGCTGTAATTCGCATAACAATAGATGCAGCCGTTCAGACACGAGTTGTATGCCCCGATATCAACACTGGCAACGCAGCCACATTCCAGGCGTTGCGATTTATCTTTCTTAACCGCAAGGGGGCAGCCTGAAATACGCTCTATAAGTTTATCGTCGATACAACTGGCATGAGTTATGTTATACATGGATAGATCTATATCTTCCGCGCAGGTATCGACCACCATGCCGTTTTCTTTTGCGATGCCGGAAAGATTTTTTGCTATTTTGTGTTTGTTTTCAAAATCAATTTCCCGAATATTTTTGCCGTTTATGTTTTTCATTATTTTTGAATATAGATCAATAAAACTGATAGTAACTTTTTCGGTGCAGCCTTTTAAGCGTCCGGCTAGTAATCCAAAATTTTCACCATGATAATCAATCGTGTATGTATCGTTGAGTAATATCGGGTCATAACGCCAGAGCACCCGCTCCGGGCCGGTCTTGTCGGAAAGCGCTTTGAATGTATCAAGTAGTTCCCATTTTCGCGGCAAACCGGTTTCAATGTCTTCCGCATATCCGTTCAGCGTAAACTGAAAATAAAACGGATACCCGTCGAGGAGATGCAGGCGGTCAAGCATCGGTTTGGGATTCTTGCTCCAAAAAACAATCGCGTCAACACTCTTGCGGGATAGATCTATTCGCCTTATCTGCTGTCCGTTCATTGGGTTTCGCGCAAGAACAAAGCCCTCGTTCTTGCGTGCGAAAAACCAATCGGAGAAAAAGCACGGTATATCGGTTCGTCTGCTTGCGCTTATAATCATAAGCCCATGCTATATATCCGCCGCGCTTATCTCTTTTACCTCGAAAAGATTTTTCTCCGCCCCGATAGAAAAATCAAATTTATCGCCGACACGCTTATTGATCATCGCCTCGCCCAGCGGCGAAAGATACGAAATGATCTTATTATCCGGGTCAGACTCCCATGGGCCGAGGATCGTGTAAATCTCCTGCCGCGCCGTCGTTTTGTTGTCCAGCGTAACTGTGGTAGCGAATGAAACATGGCCGGTGTCAATAGTTGCCGGATCGAAAATCGAGGCGCGCTCAATTTCACTTTTTAGTTTTACAACCTGTGAATTGAGCATCTCCTGTTTTTCCTTTGCGGCCTTGTACTCGGCATTTTCACGGAGGTCGCCCAGGGAAAGCGCAAACGCGATCTCCTTTGAATTTTGGGGAACCTGCACTTCCATAATGTCGGCGAGCTGTTTTTGTTTTTCCGTGTACTTTGCCGCGGTAACAAAGAGCGTGCGGGAAGCCGACCTCTTTTCCGAGATGCCGGCAAATTTAAAGTCCGCATATTTCTCTTTTATACTGCGCTGTAGTTTTTGTTTTATTGAAGGGTCAAGATCCTGTACGTCCTCTACAAGCGTATAGATACGTTCAACATTATCCCTGTCGGCGTTTTTAATATAATCAACGAGAACGAGCTTTTCAAAAAGAATCGTCTGCGCCTGTTTGTTTATCTTTTTATTTTCCGATGTGTTGCGGTGATTGTCAATCTCACGGAATGTTATATCCATAACATGAATGAGCGTTATGATTTCTTTCTCTTCGGAGAGTCCCGCCTCTTTGTAGAGGGATTTATCACGATAGTTGTTGTAGAACCAAACAACCGCAGCGCGGGCTTCTTTATAATTTTCAAAACAATTACGGATCAGCGAAACAATTTTAGCGCTCTCCCCGGCTTCTTCAAGACTGTGGAGTACGAACTCAATGTTCGATTTGTTTTTAGAAACGGCAACTACTTTCGCGAATAATTTGATGTATTCATCCTGCCAACCGGGGATAAGCTCTTTTATCTGCTTGAGGAAATCACGCTGGAGGTCGTAGGAATCTTTGGTTTTTTTACCGCCCTCCTTGCTACCGGCGTCTTCTTTATCGGCCTCCTCTTTATCATCGTATTTTATTTCCGCATAGACCGCGCTTGCCTTTTCAAACGACTCGTAAATTTCATTAAAGTTAAGTGTTAAATTGGGTGCTAATTCTGGTAACTCTTTTGAAAGATTTTTAATGATTAAATACGAGGCCATGAGCTGTACTTTATTGTCGTGGTTTGTTGTATCAAGATTTGACGCTTTTAGAAAACCGGTAAGATAATCAAGCATTTCGGTAAAGAAATCGGAGTCCCCTCCGGCTTCGGTCTGCTTGATAAATTTCCGCAGTATGGCAACGCGCTTAAAGAATTTCCGCTCCGCCTTGAATTCGTTGTAGAGTTTTTCATCCATCGAAATCGGCCGCTCGCGTACCATATAGACATCAATGTCGTAGGGGTCGTTGCCGAACATCGGGTCGTGTTCGAGTATCGCTTTTGCCTTGGTATTCCATGTCGTCCATTCACCCGCGGCAAGCACGCTCGGCACGAGTTCGGCTTTAATCTGTTTTATGCTGCAACGGTTGGAAAAACTTCTTATTACGGTTTTAAGCGCCCACGCGATATTCTCTTTTACCTTCGCATGGAGTTCTTCTTTTGTTTTTCGTGCCTTGAGCGTCCAGATATGGTCCTTGGCGAGGGTTTGCAGCGCGTTTACCGCCATTTTAAGGGACATTTCATGGGCGCGTTTTTTTGCGAAATCAATGGCGATTTCGTCCCCGGTCACATTCGATATGCGCCCCACCCCCCATGTTTTATGAAATACAAAGTTGCCCTTATCGAAGGCTATATGTTTTTCAAAATCTAAAATCGCCTCGTGAACATTGCGCCAGTCCTGGGCGAGATTCGATACTTTTATATACTCTTCAAGCTGACTGTGCTTCGCGTATTTTATTCTAAAACATTCGGTTATTCCCTTGCGGGCTGTTTTGTCCTTTTCGTCATAGTCGAGTATCTGCTTTAATACTAAAATTGCCGTTTCGATATCATTCTTTTTTCTGCAGAGATGATAGAGATCCCACAATAACAGTTCGGCTTTTTCGGGACTGATATTTTTCGCAACCCGTTTTTGCAGATGCAAAAAATAGTCGATTTCCTCAGGCAGATACTCAAGGAGCTTCTGCCATATTTCACGTACATTGGTAAAGAGCTGTTTGTTGATATACCGGTTCAGCGCCTTACGGTAGTAATCAACCGATTCATCAAAGTTACCTTCTTTCTCCGCATGGTCGGCAAGGTTCTTCGCAATATCAGCCTCTTCATAATCTATCTTTACCAGCCGCTTCCACACATCGTAGAGTTCGGCTTCTTTGCCCTCGCTCTTATAACAATCCCCCAGGGTGCGCAGCGCGAATTTCGATTCGCCATAGTCGAGCATCCTTTCGGAAAGATACTTAACGATGTTCCCCTTGTGATTGTCAACAAAAATATTGACGAGGTTGACAAGCTCGACATCGTCAATAATTTGACGGGAAAGACTTACCAGCCCTGAAAAATATTCCGCAATGATGCTGTTTTTTGAATGACTTAAATGCTCGTCGCACAATGTTTTTAATTCATCAAGACAGTGTTCCTTTCCGGCAGCGTCTAAAATTTCATCAAGCTCCTTGAATTGCGCTGTTGAATAATTGCTCAGCGCGGCGCGGGTGAATTTCTCTTCGTTCAACATTTTTTGAACGTTGTTCAGTATATCGCTCGACATCTAAATACTCCTATTTCCTTTTACGCTCATATAACGGTCATATATCGCCGCATCTATGAATTTTATTTTATAGAGCACTTCGTTAATTGAAGCGCCGCTCTCATTCGTGTTTTCATAATGGTCAAGAAGCCATAGATACCTGTTTAATAGCCTCGGAACCAGAATGTTTTTCTCCTCATTGTTATTGCGGACATCATTTTCATACGTGAAAATTTCCTGTTTTAACCTGCTTAACTCAGACGCTTTTAATTCGCGCTTAACTGAAAATACGCCGAACAGAGCGCCGTAAACCGGTATCCACTCGGCAAGCGTATCAGAGGGGACCCCCGTCTTGCGAACCATCCCGGCAAGTTGAACGATCTCCTGCGATTCCATCGACCGGACTTCAATCTTCTCCGGGTCAACGAAAAACGCTTCACGGAAGAGTACCTTCGCCTGCTTTGCCTCCCCAAGCAGCGCCTCGACATCGGCAAGCTCGGCAAGCGCCTCGCCGGACTCCCTCATGTGCCGGGCCGCCTTCTGGATATACTCCAGCGCCGCTTCATACTCGCCGCTGCCCTTGTAACAACGCCCTATCTGTAAATCCAAAACCGGATCGTGCCTAAGCCCGCCTTCGGATAACACCTCCTTGAAATTCTCCAGCGCAAGAGCCGAAACAAAACGCCGGACGGCATAACGCCCGTTATCGAAGGAACCGCCGATCTTATCAAGAAAACCATAAAAACCCTTCCACTGGGACATGATAAAAATGCCCCGGTCATAAGGTGACGGAATCCCCTCCAGACACTTGATCTTCTCAAGCCACCAACTGACGCACTTCAAAGTCCAAAGCAGTTCCGGCTCGTCATAATCAATGCGCAGAGCGCTCTCGATAATCTCAATCGCCCTACCGGCATCACCCTCTTTCAGGTACTTGAACGCCTCTTTTTTAAGATTTTCGACACCGGGCGAACACTCTGTTTCCTGCATACCGTTTTTAACTCTGCCACTCCTAGTCCCATTTTAATTCTTTAAGAATTTTTATTCAAGGGCGCCACAGGCGCCTTTTCACCCGGCATTGCTCAGTGATAACGCAGGTGCTGGCGCCACGGGCGCTTTTTACCCGGCATTGCTCAACGATAACGCAGGTGCTGGCGCCACGGGCGCTTTTCACCCGGCCTTTCACTATGAAGGTGGGGTTCGAGGCCGAGGGGGCGGTGAGGCGGCGGGTGCCTGTGGCACTTCACCCTCGCCTTTAGTATGAAAAAGGCGATTCTTCCGCAGGAGGAATTTGGGCGCCGCGTATGACCCCGGGCTTTTATATCATGCGATACATGGTTAGTTACAACCGCATATCCCCGAATTTAATCCACGCCTTCTTGCGGAACAATTCCGAAACAACAAAGCATATCAATGCGGGCAGCACAAACGGGCAGCCAATGCTTTGACTTTTGACATAAGATAACTCCTTAATTATAAAATTTCCGCGCCCAGTGTGTTCTTACAATGTTGCAGCGCGAAAGCATGACCCTCCGGGTAAAAGCTGGCGACGCCTTTTTCGTATACATGCAATGTATAACCCAAATTGTAAGCGTCAACAGCGGCGTGCAGCACACAAATATCACTGCATACTCCGACAAGATAAACATCGCGGACCCCGCGTTCCCGCAATTTCAAATCGAGGCAGGTGCCGGCAAAAGCGGAATACCGCAGTTTGTC
>JAITNZ010000257.1 GCA_031290205.1 Spirochaetaceae bacterium | reverse complement strand
CCCCGCAGAGGGGGTAGCGACGCAATTTTGCGGCGCGTAGGGGGAGACTTCCCCCTCCTTATACTGGAGATTTCCATAGCGCCTACCTGATTTACCCAGAATTTGGAAGTGCACCCCCCCACGTATTTGTGGTTGCAAGTTCTTTAGCTTCGGCGTATACTGGACGAAGAGGTGGACGATGATTGTAGTGCTTGCCAAAGATATTTCGCCGCATGATAAGGATATAGTGCGCTCTTTTTTGAAGGATCATGGGCATGATGCGCGCGAACAGGCGTTTGGGGATGATATTTTGCTTTCGAGTTCGGGGAAGGCGCCCATCGATATTCATGAATTGTCGCTGCTGCCCGGCATCGAGCGGGTTGCCGCCGTGTCTAAGCCTTACGAGCTTGCCTCCCGCGAGACCAAGAGTGAGGACTCGATTGTCAGTGTGGGTCCCGTCAAGATTGGCGGCGCGCGGATTACGGTGATTGCCGGTCCCTGCGCGGTGGAAAGTCGGCAGCAGATTCACGAAATTGCCGCCCTCGTGCGCGAATCGGGAGCGGTAATACTGCGCGGCGGCGCGTTCAAGCCCCGCACGAGCCCCTATGCGTTTCAGGGTTTGGGGCTGAAGGGGCTTGAATACATGAAAGAAGCGGGCGAGGCATGCGGTATGCCGATTGTAACGGAGGTTATTTCGGCGGAATCCGCCGTTTTGATGAAGGATTTGACGGATATGTTCCAAATCGGCGCCCGCAATATGCAGAATTTCGACCTTTTGCGGAAAATCGCGGCGCTCGGTAAGCCGGTTCTGTTAAAACGGGGTCCGTCGGCAACGATGGAAGAGTGGCTCTTGTCCGCCGAATACCTCCTTTCCGGCGGGACGAAGGACGTTGTGCTCTGCGAGCGCGGCATCCGCACCTTCGAGACGTACACCCGCAATACCCTCGATATTTCGGCGATTCCCGTGGTAAAGGGGCTCTCCCACCTGCCGGTGATCGTCGACCCGAGCCATGCCATCGGGATTCGCTCGCATGTTAGCCCCGCCAGCCTTGCCGCCGTCGCCGTCGGCGCGGACGGGCTTGCTATCGAAGTGCACAATGACCCCGACAAGGCGCTTTCTGATGGTCCGCAATCGCTCTACCCCGAACAGTTCGAAAAACTGATGCGCGACATCGAAGCGTTCGTGCCCGTCGTCGGCAAAGAGTTGATGCGCCTCCCCAAAGGGCGGAAGAAAGACGGGGAAGGCGGAGTAGGAAAAGACTCTGACGCATGGTCGACGGCGTTTTCCCTCGTTGGCGAAAAAATAGCGTTTTCGGGGCGCAGCGGCGCGTTTGCCGAGCGGGCGCTCATCAATGCCTTTGGCGAGGAGACGCCGCGCCTTCCCGTCCAGACTTTTGCCGGCGTGTTTGACGCGGTGCTCGATGGCTCCGCCCTTTTTGGCGTTATCCCCATCGAGAACAGCCTTGCCGGCTCCGTTCACGAAAATTACGACCTCTTCCTCCGCTATCCTGATATTGCGATAGTCGGCGAAATCAAACTCCGCATTGTTCACTGTCTGATGGCGTCGGAAAAAACGAGTATCGAGCAGATTAAGAGCGTCCGCAGCCATCCGCAGGGCTTTGCTCAGTGCCGCGAATTCCTCGATAAACACCCCGACTGGAACCTTGAAATCTGGTCTACGACGGCGGATGCCGTTCAGTCTATCGCCAAAGCGGGGGACGCGGCGCTTACTGTCGCGGCAATTGCCTCTGAAGCAGCGGCGAAGGCGCACAAACTCAAAATCCTCAAGGCGGGCATCGAAAATAACCCACAAAATTATACGCGCTTTGTCATCATTTCGCGCAAACAGGATGGCGAAAAACAGTTTGTGCCGCCCGCTTTGGAAGGCGCCGAGCCGGATAAGGCGTCCCTCGTTTTTTCGGTTAAGCATGAGCCGGGCTCCCTCATCCGCTGTCTGCAAATCCTCAGCGGGGAAGGCATCAACCTATCAAAGTTGGAGAGCCGCCCGATACTGGGGCAGCCGTGGAATTATATGTTCTATATCGATGTCTCGATTCCCCGCGAAAAATTAATTTTCGAGCGGGCGTTGCAGCAGCTTAAAACCCACTCGGATAACTTTCATTTTCTGGGCGCATACCGGGGGGCATAGGCAAAGCCGCGCAATTTAAACCGCGCTTCTCTCCGCATTTCAAAGAAAAAAATGCCCCGAAACAAAAATTGATTCTTGATCGCCGGTATGCGAGCCGAAGTCGCGCACGAAAGAATCGCTCTTCATACAGCCCTGAAGGATCTCGGAGCGGCGTTACTTGCGTAAAGAGAACGCACAACGTTCCGGTTGTAGCCCGAGCCGCCTACTGGCGGCGAAGCATATACAGTCCTGTTATGTGCAGTATTTTTGCTTTTTTATAACGCTAAATATGCCTGTCCCATGTCTTTTCTTTTTGTTTTAACAACAGAGGGACAATACCATTTTTTACCATCAAAAATATCCTGAATAGTTAATAATTGTATCCTCGGATATTTTACGCACTTGTATTCATAATATCCTGCCTCATCGGCTTCCTGTATCATTGCTTTTGTTGGTTTTTGCAAGGAAATAAACCCCGCCATTTCAACATCTTGTTCCCGCTCTAAAACACCCCTCAAATCTCGTATGTCAGCGGGTTTAAGATTGCCGCCTTTGACGGATAAAACCATACTGCATAATTTTTTATCGACTTCAAAATATATTTTTCCGTCAATTCCTCTATCCCCTGTTTTTTTATTAGAACAAAATCCCCCGGTTTTTTCGATAGCCCAATGTTGAAACTGAAAAGGGTCCTGGGTAAATAAATAATGCGCCTGTTCAGCTGATTGTGGAACACCCTCTATTACATAATCTTTTCCTTCCACAAGGCTATATTTTTTTATTCTTGTTTCTTGTATTAATCTTATGGAATGGATTGCAATATCACAACCTATCCATTGCCTGTTATTTCTAACAGATGCCTCAATAGTAGTACCACATCCGCAAAATAGATCAAAAACCACATCGTTTTCCTTTGATGATGATTTTATAATACGCTCCAACAGAACAAGCGGTTTTTGGGTTGGATAGCCTAATTTTTCTTTAGAGCTGTTATTAATTTTATCAATGTTCCACACATCATCTATGGGTGAACCATATTCCATAGCTTCTTTAATGTAACGTTTTATTCGTTTTCCACCTCCAGCGTCAGACATAACATATTTTTCACCCGTTTCATCAATTAAAACTTTTTGTTTTCGCTTCCGTATATATTCTTCTTCATTTTCCCATGGTATTGCAAAACCGTCAAAATGATCAGAATTGTC
>JAITNZ010000143.1 GCA_031290205.1 Spirochaetaceae bacterium | reverse complement strand
AATACATCAACGGACAGCCTATATTGTTCCCACTCACAAAAGAACAAAAAATCATACTTGATGCGTTTTCTGTGCCGTATCCGCTGTAGGTATAATTTGGGGTAGGGAATTTAGGATACATCTCTGAGCCCAGATTTTTAATTCACTCAAGTTCGAGCCGACGAAGGGGCAGCCTTTCATTTTGATGCCGCTATCGGCAATGAGTTTTGTAAGATATGCCGACGCTTCCGGTTCACATGAAAAGACCGCACAGCTACGCAGACTCAGGTTGATGTGGTGCATGAGTTTTTCGAGATAAGCAAACGACGGCGGGGCGGGTTTTTCGCAGCCAAAAAAACAAAAATCGGCGGCGAGTATATCTGTTCCCTGTAATGTCGTGCCGCATACCGTTGTAACGTTTCTCTCTAACAAGACACTGGATATCGCAAGAGATGCCGCCCTACTAGAAGCCGCTTCATCAGTCAAAATCAAAATTTTCTTCACCATCACTCTCATGTCCCTTCGACAAGCTCAGAGACCGCACTTCATACCTCATACCTCATACTTCATACCTCATACCTTTTCCCTGCTCTCGCTAAATCAGTAGCCTTCCGACACGAGGCGCGCACTCAGCATTGAAATCAAACTTTATCAGCAATCAAACTAAATTGAAGCTCGAAATTCTCGATGCTACGCATCGTCCCTTTTCCCTTTTCCCTTCCCCAGCGGGACTTTACTTAGCACGAGCGAGATTGGGATGACTATGGCGAGCGGCGCCCAGTTGTCTTGGTAGTAGGCAGGGAGTATTTTAATGATGACGGCAAGCAGCGCCGTGAGGAGAACATACGTCCACAAAATCCGCAGCACCTGTGTAGCAAGTCTTACTTTGCCCTCATTCCGGCTGAATGCAAAAAGGATGCCGAAAGGAATAGCGACGAGCAAGAGGGGGTTTGCAAAAAGGATGTTGCTATTCTGATAGGTATAATCGTGGTCGCTAAAAAACTCCATAAAGAAAAGCAACGAGCCTGCAATGCCTCCAATAAGACCGAGCAGCGTGTTACCCATACCAAAAAGTCTTTTCTGCAAGACCGCGTATTTTTTTGTTTTTTTCCCTCGCTTATAGGGGGGTGAAACAAGATAAAGAAGCGCGGCAAGAAAGATACCAACAATGAGTGAAGTCCAAAAAATTGAACGCGGCGCGTCGAGAAAGAGGGGGCGATTTTTCGCCGTCCATATTTTTTCTATACTGCCGCATAATTTTTGTTCGTTACCATCGGCATCGATATAGGTGAAGTTTTCGATAAAGACGCCGGTTTCTTCGGGAAGGAACATTTCTTCTTTGACGGATATTTGCTTATCGATTACCTGTCCCATCCAAAAGTTAAGCAAGAGGTCCCAGACAGGATGGCGCGCCATAAAACGGCGTATCTCTTGGCGTAAAGTCCAGCGACCCGGCGTGTTTGCCGCTTGTGCATAGAACTGCCCCCCAAGGACGGCATCCAGCGTGTTGGTAATGCGGGTAACACAATTATCAGAAAAATGATTGTAAAGATAATCGCTATTTTCGGGCAACAGGTTGTGCATGGTAATCGCGAGCATTTCTTCTTTCTGTGCGGCGGAAAGATTGAGGGTATATACGGTAATATCACGGTTATCCTCTATATAGCGCTGGATAACCGCCTCTGCGGGGCTTTCCGCCGTGGTATACCAGAGCCTTCCTAACGCAAAATTCGAAAAGAAATCTGTCTGCCTGAACGAGAAAACACCGTAATCAATAAAATGCGCACGTCCGGTAATAGCATCCTCAATAATCAAGCCGAGGTGCCCCCACCAAAAGTAGAGTTCATCCCCCGGTCCAATCACGGCGACCTTCACAGTCAAATAATCACCGCGTGATTTTATTTCGCCGCCATCCTCTGAAAACGCCATGTTAGCAGCGAATAATACAAACAACCCTAAACATAATAATTTTTTCATTTTTTTTACAGCTCTATCCTCATTGTATCATAAGCGGGTGATATAGTTAAGCGCTTAATATTATTTTTATGCATCCATGCGGTGCAGAAATTTTCGATTTCTTTATGCGAATGATTATGGCAAATATGGGTAAGATATACTTCGCGTAAATATTTTTTACCTTCAGGCGACCGGTAAATTTTTTTTGCAAAATGAAGCGCCTCTCCAAAAGAAAAATGAGTAGCATGAGGGCTCATCCGCAAGGCGCCGATTACTAATACATTACAACGCATGACTTTTAGGAATGAGATAAACGATATCCTGCTTACATCGGTAATATAGACGAAGCGCTTTTCGCCTTCTTTAAATTTCCAACCGAGAATAGCAAGTTTGCCATGAACGATTGGTATCGGCATAATATTAATATTACCGATGCTCATGCCTTTGCGTAATGTTTTTTTATCAATGGGAATGATTTCAAGATGCGGTAAACCGCCCCCCTGCTGGGTGCGCTTAGCCCAAATATAATCGAAACGGTTTGCTACTTCCGTTAATACCCATTTGTAACCATATACGGGAATTGTCTTTTCATAGGTGAGCGGACGCAGATCGTCAATGCCATGCAGATGGTCGGCATGAGGGTGGGTAAGCAGCACGGCGTCAAGCTCCGTGATTCCCTCCCGCAATGCCTGCAAGCGGAACTCCGGACCGGTATCAACAAGAATCTTTTCGCCAGAGTCGCCTTCAATATAAATTGATGAACGGTAGCGTGTATCGCGGGTATCCGCCGAACGGCAAACCGGACACGAACAGCCGATTACCGGTATGCCGTGCGAGGTGCCCGAACCAAGAATGCTTATCCGCGTTTTAGCCGCCCACCTTTATCGTGTTATCCCACGCGTCGGTGTAGGAATAGAGCGTGTCACCTAAATCAAGTTTGAGTTCCGTCCGCAGCAGATCCGCCGCGTCATACATCGGCTTTTGCTTTATAAACTGACGGGCGGGAACATTCACCGTCGAAGGGAAGCGGAAACTGTCGCAGAATTCAGCATAGATTTCCGGGCGGTGGATAAAATCAATAAACTTATGGGCAAGCTCAACATTTTTCGCGTTTTTAAGAATTACCATGCTGTCGATGTATGCCGGACCGCCCTCTTTCGGGATGAAAAAAACGGTGTTTTTCTCGAGTTCGCGGTCGCCTTCTATTTCCTGAAACACGCCTTCGGGATAGCCCTGTACGACCCAAAATGAGCCGTTTGCATAGTTTTTACCGAACGAATCGGCGTCAAAACGGGCAAGATTCGGTTTCCAGTTGTTTTCGATAAGGTCGCGCGCGGCGGTAATTTCCGCTATATCCCGCGTATTCACCGAATAGCCCAAAAACACCAGCGCATCGCCCATCACTTCGCGCATGTCGTCAAGCATCGTCATCTTGCCTTTCATTTCGGGCGATGCAAAAATCGACCAGCTCTGCTCGAAATCCGCCACCTGTTTTGCATTGACTGTTATTCCCGCCGCGCCCCAATAGTAGGGCACCGAGTATTCCATGGCGGGATCGTAGACGGCGCGGCGTAACACTTCGCTATCAATATTGCCCAGATTTGCTAACGCGGCTTTATCGATTTTTTGAAGCATACCCTGCGTAATCATAATCGACGTATAATCGCAGGAGGGGAAGGTGATGTCGTAATTCGCGCCGCCCGCCCTGATTTTGTTATACATCATCTCGTTTGAATCAAAGTTATCTTCAATGACTTCGCAGCCATACTCAGTCTGAAACTTTTCGATAACCGTCTGCGGCGTATAGTATGTCCAGTTATACAAATACAGCGTCTCTTTCCCGCCGCACGCGCTGAGCAAGAGACAGCCGACAAGCGCCATCGCCGTCAGTATTTTTCTAAAACGATTGATTTTCATGTAAGCCTCCTCATATTATTTTGGGAACGGGGAAAAGGGAACGGGGAACAGGGGAAGATTTTGCTTTGATATATAAGCGTATCTCATGTATGCTATAATTCGAAGTAAAACCCCATTCCCTGTTTCCTGTTCCCCTTCTTTTGCTACCATCGGTAGTGGGTAAAAGCCTTGTTTGCTTCTGCCATCTTGTGGGTGTCTTCTTTCTTTTTATATGCCGACCCCGTTGAGTTGTAGGCATCGAGCAGCTCCGCCGCAAGGCGTTCGTTCATGCCGCGCCCGCTTTTCGCCCGCGCCGCATTGATAACCCAGCGCATGCAGAGCGCTTCACGGCGCACTTCGCGGATTTCGATTGGCACCTGATAGGTGGCGCCGCCGACTCTGCGGGATTTCACTTCGACAACGGGCTTCACATTGTCGAGCGCCTTCATAAACACTTCGAGGGGGTCTTTGTCAGTTTTCGTTCGCAGTATATCGAGCGCCCCATGGATGATATGCAGGGCGATCGAGCGTTTGCCTTGCCACATCATGCGGTTTACAAACTTGGAAACGACCACACTGTTATATTTCGGATCCGGTAGTATTCCGCGATCGACGGTTTTTTTCTTGCGTCCCATGATAACTCCTTATGCCTTCGGGCGTTTCGCGCCGTATTTCGAGCGGCTGCGCTTCCGGTCTTCTACTCCGAGCGTATCTTTCGCGCCGCGGATGATATGGTAACGCACGCCGGGAAGGTCTTTGACGCGCCCGCCGCGCACGAGGACGACCGAGTGTTCCTGCAAATTATGCCCGATTCCGGGAATATACGCCGTTACCTCGATGCCGTCGGAAAGACGGACACGGGCAACCTTCCGCAAAGCCGAATTGGGCTTTTTCGGGGTAACTGTCATAACACGGGTGCAAACGCCGCGCTTCTGCGGACAGGACTGCAACGCAGGCGACTTTGTTTTTGAACTTACCTGCTTCCTACCGAAGCGGACAAGCTGATTGATTGTAGGCATCTTCTAAAAGTTCTCTCCTCACAAATACGATATTTTTTGCTTAGAATAGTGTAGATTTTTTTGAGGAAACTGTCAATACCCTTCAGCGCCTCCCGCACTTGGCTGGTGCCCCGCGATTTTAATCGCGGGGACGGGCGGGGCGGGGAAGGCTTGCCGAAAAACAGACGCCCTCGCCTACGGCGGCATTTATTGCGTAGTTTTTTCTCAATCCCAAGCAGTAGCTTGGGATTTTTTTTCTGCGTAGTTTATTTCGGCAAATTTTTTCGGCAAACCTTCCCCGCCCCGCCCGCTACGTCAGGAAATTGCCCCACAGCACAAGCGGGGAGGGCTTCCCGACCTACTGGCTAGGTGTTGGGGTTATTGGCTAACAGTGAAGCCATTACAGTGAAACGCGCGGCTAGAAGGATGGCAGTAGCTCGTGCGCTTCAGCGCGCGCGCTACTGACCGAGATTGCCTTCCCCCAAACCTTCCCCGCCCCCGCCCAATGAACGCGCCCGCAAGGGCGTTGTTGCAGTAAATCGTTCATGGCGTGGCGCAGAATGAGGCAACACTGCACAATAATGCAGGTTCACCTTTAGGTGAGCCTGTGCGCCCCCGCTACGTCAGGAAATTGCCCCACAGCACAAGCGGGGAGGGCTTCCCGACCTACTGGCTAGGTGTTGGGGTTATCGCCTAACAGCGAAGCCATTACAGTGAAACGCGCGACTAGAAGGATGGCAGTAGCTCGTGCGCTTCAGCGCGCGCGCTACTGACCGAGATTGCCTTCCCCCTAACCTTCCCCGCCCCCGCCCAATAAATGCGCACGAAAGGGCGTTGTTGCGACTAATCGTTCATGGTGTGGCGCAGAACAACCCAACACTGCACAATAATGCAGGTTCACCTTTAGGTGATCCTGTGCGCCCCCGCTACGTCAGGAAATTGCCCCACAGCACAAGCGCGTGAGGGCTTCCCGACGAATTGGGGGGGGGTGTTGGGGTTGTCGGCTGACAGTGGAGCCTGAACGGTGAAGTTCTGACAGAAAAGTGCGCGGTAACGAGCATGGCGGCGAGCGCGCCGACCGAGATTGCCTTCCCCCAGCCCAAGCGGGGAGGGCTTCCCGACGAATTGGGTGGGCTACACGTGTATCGCCTAACAATAAAGCGCCAACAGAACAGCGCAGGGGGTATTTAAGAAGGATTATTAGTGAGGAGGGGGAAGTCTCCCCCTACGCGCCGCAAAATTGCGTCGCTACCCCCTCTGCGGGGGAGTGCCCCCGCAACGCCCCCCCGGCTATGTGCTACGGTTATTGCCTAACAGCTAAGCCTTACAGTAAAACCCTACAAAACAGCCCAACGGTAGAGTGCGCGGTATTGCCGCCACAGGCGCTTTCAGCCTTGCCCTTAATCAGAAAAGGTCGTGTGGATAAAGCCCTTACCGCCGAGTGCGCGGCAAGAAGCATGGCGGCAGCGTATGCGCGTAGCGCTTTACGCGCCGACCGAGAAAGCCTTCCCCCTGCACAAGCGCGTGAGGGCTTTCCGGACGAATTGGCTGTGTGTTGGGGTTGTTGGCTGACAGTGTAGCCCTACAGAAGAGATTGCCTTCCCCCAAACCTTCCCCGCCCCCGATCGCCTTCAGTCCGAAAAGGGCGATTTGTTCTCTTGGGGTTTAATATACTCATCATCTGATGGAACTTTTTTTCGAGCTTTTCGTTCGCCATAATACACTTCAACTGCTTCTGCTGATAGTGTACATCATTTTAGTCATAAAACAGGCAGATGCCGTAAACGTGTTCAGCGCCTGATGCTTTGAGTTCTTCGGCGCAGACGGAAAGCGTGGAACCGGTGGTAAAAACATCGTCGAACAGCACCATGTCTTTTGCCGGTTTCCCCGTGCAGAGGATTTTCCCTTTTAGGTTTGTCAGCCTTTTTTCCTTGCCGAGTTTTTTTTGGCTTTTTGACGGTAGCCGCCTAAGGCAGCGTTGAACATCAATGCTTTTTTCGATAATTTTGGCGATTTCTTCTACTTGATCCCAACCGGTTTCCTTGATTTTTCCCGCACGCGGCGGCACAGGCGCCCAAGTCGCAGCTTCGCGGGGAAACGGCGCAATGAGGCGCGCTTCGAGTAATTTTAAGGCAAAAAAACGCGAGATATTTTTCTTTCTACCGAATTTGTAAGCCTTGCACAGTTCACTGTATTTCCCCACATAGGGAAAAACAACAAAGGCGGCATCAAAGGCAAATGGCACGGCTCTCTCCGTGCCGGGTTTTTCCCTGCACGCCATACAGCGTTCTTTTTCCGAAATCAAGGGCTTGCCGCAGAGAGAACATCGCGGAACAAGTTCAGGCTGAAAGTTTTTGGCGCAATCCGAACAAATCCCATAAAATGCCTCGTCAGCGGAGAGCAGCATCTTCCCACAGAGGGCGCAGTCCGCCGGAAAAAACATCTCGCGCAAACCCGCCATCCTTTTACAAAAATCAATCTTCATACTATTCTTAAAGCCGCGCCGTGCACAGCGCTTTAATCCGCCTTAGGCGGTTTCAGCCTTGCCCTTGGTAAGAGAAGGGCGTTGTCAGCTCAGTTGCGGTGAATCTGCCAAACAGCAAAGCGCTTAGGAGCATGGCAGGCGCACGGGCGCGTCCGAGTTCGTGCCCGAACCGCAATTACGAATTCGAAAATTAACCACGAACGGCACGATCCACACGAACAAATTGCGCATATTTCTCATGATTTCTGCCTTGTTTAGCAGTATTATTCATTTCGTCTTCCGTTCGTGAGGTTCGTGGTTGAATTCGGAACTGCTGGTACCCGTACCTGAGAAAGCCTTCCCTGTCTGCTTTGGGCAAATTTCCCTCCGAAAGTAGTCCCTACTCACTCAAATCCGCCGTTTTGAGGAAGATGACATTGCCGTTGGCGCTTTGCGTGATGAGCTTATCACCCTGAAATATGACCGATGACCAGGGATGCACTTCGACTGCCGATTGCGCCTTTCGTAACAGATTGGTGTCGAAGAGGGCAAGATAGTTTTTCCCGCCGAGGCTGGTAATCGCGTAAAAATCATTGCCTAACACCCAGATGTCCGTGTCGGGATTCATCTGATCCTCGCCCACTTTGACGCTTTCGAGCGTTTGGGCATCAATTTCGATGAGCCGCGCGGCATCTCCGGCGCCCGCGACCGCAAAATTCCGCCCGTTGACCGAGCTAAAGCTCCGCGCGAGAACCTGGTTCAGCGCGGAGGTCTTCATTGTGGCGCCCGAAGCGGGATTGACTTTTACGACAATGCCCCGCGGCGAGGCGGCGGCGAGCCGGATGCCGAGGACGCCGGCGGGCGGCGACGCGGCGGGCGGGCGTTGTCCTGTTATAGCCTCGCTCTGGTCGGCGGCAATCGACGCTCGTTCCCGTTGGGCTTCCTCCGCTTTCCGGTCGGCAAACGCCTCCAGACCAGCCTCTTTTTGCTGATTTTCGGCAAGCGCCGCTTTCCGTTCGGCAAGCGCCTCCTCACTTTCGGCAAGCGCCGCCTCCCGTTCCCGCGCGGCAGCCTCCTCTTCGGGCGTTTTCGCCGCCCCCTCAGCCTGCTGCTCTTCGAGCGCTGCTTTTTCCTGCGCTATCCGCTGCTCTTCCTGCTGTATCTTCGCCGCTTCCTCAGCATTCGCCTTTTTCTGATCTTGCGCCGCTTTGTCGGCGGCTTCGGATTCCCGCTCTTTGAAGTCGACCATCCCCTGTCGGTCGCCGATGCCCTTATCCTCATCCTTCTTGAGTTCTTCAACAACTCTGCTATCGGTAATCGAGCTGGTATCGATGGCGCTAATCGAGCCTGAAGCCGCCGTCATCAGGGGAATCAGCATCAATGTCCTGCCGGGCCACTGGTCATAGCGGAGGGCAAGGCCCTCACTCCCCGCGCTCAGATTGCTCAAAAGAGGCGTTTTGTAACGCTGAGTGAAGTACGCGCGGTTTGCGCGGTAGACGGCATTGTAGACGGTAACATAGCGCGCGAGGAGCGCCGCGTCCGCAGGGGCATAGCGGTAAGCGGTTTCGAGGTAGCCTTGAATGATAAGGCGTAAGTTTGCGATGGTATCGACGCCGGCGCCGCTTCCCAATCCGAATATATCGGCATCGAGCTTATCCGCTTCGGCATCGTGGAGTTGGTGGATGATAAAATATCGCCCGGTGGCGCCGGACTGTTCCGCCCCGCCGCTGATTGCGCTGCCTAATCCCGCGCCGATGCTAAAAATCTGCTGGCGCGTACTGATTACAGACGGCGCCGCCGTATTGCTGATGAACTCGATTGTATCGCCCGGTATCTGCAATTCGGCGGAGTCAACGCCCTCTTGTGCAAACGTTTCCGCTATCCCGATAAGCCACAAACCTGCTATAATCAGCAGTGTCATTACTAAAGCGCTCTTTCTTGGTATCATGTTTCTATGGTACACTAAAATGCCGATAATGTATATATTACTCCGATAAGGTTTTGAAGATGATGCAGCGTAACAGAATATTCACTATAGTTTTTTTCCTCATGCCGATTATGCTGAGCGCGCAAGCGTACGACCCGATTTTTGCGCCCTTCGTGTCAAACCTCAAGGCGCAGGTTACCGGACAGCGGATAGAACTTACCTGGCTCGATTCCACCAGCGTGCGTGGACAGACACTGATTTACCGCTCGCGGACGCCTTTTTCAAATGTCGGTGAGCCGGGCGGCGAGCAGACCGGCACCGTATTTTACAGCAGGCAGAGTTATGTCGACGAAGTAGAGGAGACAGGCAGATTCTACTATCTTATTGTTGCCACCGGAACAGACGGCGAAAAATACGAGATGGTCATGCCCTTCCATAACATGGTCGAGGTGATCGTCGACGGAACCGAGCATATCGCGCTGGCTGCCGGAATTACCCCGCAAAGATCCGCAGGCGATTACACGGGCATTACGCAGCCCGATTATGAACAGCCGCGCGAGGAGCCCCCTCAGCCCGACAAAACAGCCTTCCAGCCTTACGGCGTCCCGCTGATTATGACACAGCCTGCTCCCATTGCGCCGACCTCGCAAGCTGCCTCACCCCAGTCAAACCCTGTCTTGACCGGTTTGAGCGCCTATCCCGAAGGCTCAGGGATAAAAGTAAACTTTATATCGGGAAATCCGGCGAAAAATGCGGTAATCTACCGGAACAAGCAGCCGATAACCAAACTGAACGACCTGCTTTCGGCGGAAATTGTTCATTTACCCGGCGCCGAGTCTCCGTTTGTTGACAACAGCGCCCAGCCGGGCTTATCGTATTATTACGCCGTTGTCTATGATGAGGATATTCGCACGAGAGCGGCTTTCATCATGCCGCCCTATAACGCGACCACCCAGCCGGTGCGGGTAAACACGGAGGAAGGCAGCGTGCTGCCCGCCCCTCCAGAGACAGTTTCGAGCCCAGGCAGCGCTACCGCCAATGTACGCCCTTCCGGAAAATTGAGCACCGAAGCGGCAGCGGCGCTTACCGACACCACGTTTACCGGCACTCGCCCGTTTCAAAACCCCATTTCCCCTACCCGCAATGCCGTGTTAGAACCTCAAATTTTCAAAGTTGATATGCAAGTATCCCCGGAAGGCAGCGATGACAGGAGCTTGCAGAATATTGTCCAGAGCTACATCGTCTGGCGCAACTGGAATCAGGCGAAAGAAGTCTTGCGGAAACTGCTTGCATCGACAAAAAACTCAGCTATTGAAGGCAGAGCGCGTTTTTATCTGGGGCAGGCTCATTATTTTTCGGGCGAAGCCGACAAGGCGCTTACCGAATTCCTCGCCGTCCAATCCCGTTACCCCGATGAAACAACGATCTGGATCCGCTCTTCGCTGGACGCGCTTTCAAATAGATGATAGGGGGAAGGCTTTCTCAGGTACGGGCACGAACGCTTTCGCGCCCACGCGCTTTGCTGATAGGGCTTTATCCCTCATCCAAGAAAGCCCTTCGCCTTGAGTAGCTCGGCGTTGAGGATGCCGCCGCCAGCCGCGCCGCGGATCGTGTTGTGCGAAAGACCTACAAAGCGGATGTCGAACACGGGGCAGCTTCGAATGCGCCCGACGCTTACCGCCATGCCCTTGTCGGCATCGCGGTCCTTGCCCGGCTGAGGGCGGTTTGCCTCTTCGCGGACGATAATCGGCTGTTCAGGAGCAAACGGTAGCGCGAGTTCCTGCGGAAGGGCGCGGAATTTTTTCCAAATCTCTTTAATCTGTTCGACGGATGGCTTTTTATTGCCGAACTCCATGCTCACTGTCGCGGTATGCCCGTCACTCACGGGGACGCGGTTGCAGTGGGCGCTTATCAACGGTCCGGCGGCATTCTTGATGGCAGTCCCCTCGATGGCGCCGAGTATCTTCAGCGGCTCCTTCTCGGATTTTTCTTCCTCGCCACCGATGAAGGGCACAATATTGTCGATAAGATCGAGGCTCGGCACGCCGGGGTAGCCTGCGCCGGAGACCGCCTGCATCGTGTTAACAATCATCCGCTTCACTTCGTAACCGGCTTGGAGCAACGCCCAAACCGGTATCATATAACTCTGAATCGAGCAATTTGGTTTTACCACGATAAAGCCCTTCTTCCACCCCCTCGCCTTCTGTTGTAGGGGGATAATATCGGTGTGTCCCGGGTTCACTTCAGGAATGAGCATCGGCACATCGAGCGTCCAGCGGTTCGCCGAAGCGTTCGACACAACAGGTATCCCCGCCGCCGCGTATGATTCCTCAAGCTTCTGGATGGCATCCTTGTCCATTTCGAGAGCGGAAAAAACGAAGGCAAGCCCGCCCTTCTTTTCGGCTGCCACCGCCGCCTCGACATCGTTCGCATCCTCAACGGTGATTTCATCAATCAAGGCTGCATCGTAGCCCCGCCGCAGGTGCCAGCGCCCTACAAGGGACTCTCTGTATTTGCGCCCCGCGCTCCTCGGCGAGGCGGCAAGATATTTGACCTCGAACCACGGATGATTAGTAAGCAGGGCAATATAACTCTGCCCCACCATTCCCGTCGCGCCGAGAACACCTACCGGAATCTTTGACATAATGCACTCCTTTGCCTTTTATTCATTATACTGATAATACTGTTTTATGCTGATTTGAAACAATACCCTTCAGCAACTCCCGCACTTGTGCCGCCCCGCGATTTTAATCGTGGGGACGGGCGGGGCGGAGAAGGCTTGCCAGAAAGTGGGCGCCCATTTCCTAAGCAAGTACGTTTCCTCGTCGGATGTATTTTCCGCCACTTAGGAAATGCAATTACGAATGTCGGCAGTAGCCGACTAAAGTTTTTTACCAGCGATACTTTCTGGCAAACCTTCCCCGCCCCGCCCGCTACGTTAGGAACATCCTCAGTAGCTCAACCGGTGAGGGCTTCCCGGACAAATTGGGTGGGTGTTACGTTTATCGGTTAACAGTGAAGGCTTCAGAGTAAACCCCCTACAGTAAAACGCGCGGTAACGGAGGATGGCAGGTGCGCGGGTGCATAGCACTCGTGCCCTGACCGAGAAAGCCTTCCCCCTGCACAAGTGGAGAGGGCTTTTCGACGAATTGGGTGGGTGTTGGGGTTGTTGGCTGACAGTGAAGCTATTCCCGTAAAACGCGCGGTAACGAGTATGGCAGCGCGTGCGCTGCCCGAGATTGCCTTCCCCCGATACTTTCTGGCAAACCTTCCCCGCCCCGCCCGCTACGTTAGGAACATCCTCAGTAGCTCAAGCGGTGAGGGCTTCCCGGACAAATTGGGTGGGTGTTACGTTTATCGGCTAACAGTGAAGGCTTCAGAGTAAACCCCCTACAGTAAAACGCGCGGTAACGGAGGATGGCAGGTGCGCGGGTGCATAGCACTCGTGCCCTGACCGAGAAAGCCTTCCCCCTGCACAAATGGAGAGGGCTTTTCGACGAATTGGGTGGGTGTTGGGGGTCTTGGCTGACAGTGAAGCTATTACCGTAAAACGCGCGGTAACGAGTATGGCAGCGCGTGCGCTGCCCGAGATTGCCTTCCCCTGATACTTTCTGGTAAGCCTCCCCCCGCCCCGCCCGCTACGTCAGCAAATTCCTCCACAGCCCAAGTGGTGAGGGCTTTTCGGACGAGTTGGGTGGGCTATGCGTTTTCCGCCTGACAGAAAAGCCTTTACAGTAATCCCCTACAATGAAGCCCAACAGCAAAACGTGCGGTTAGAAGGATGGCAGGATCGCGGTCGGCGGGAAGAATATATGAGAGTCCGGCTCACTTAAAAACGTTCTTTATTTTTACTTTTCCCGGTAGTCTGTATACGTCAAAATCCTTGTCAATACTGATAATTGATTTTATGCCTGTTTTTTCCGCAGCAAGAACCAATGTCGCGTCCGCAAAATCCATCGGTAAGTCAGAGTATTTCTTTGTTAGTGCAATAATTCGTGGGAAATCATTTTGTTGAATTTCATGGAGTAAGACCCCCTTATTCATAAGCCACTCAAGGAAATCAATTTGAACAGACACATTAAAATCCAGCATGTGTGTTACTTCCGTAACAACAGCCAATGTGCTTACAAATTTATAATTATTTTTCGCTACAAATTCTTTCATTTTACTATGATAGTGGTCGTCTTTATCGAACAAAGCGATTAAAGGACCAGCGTCAACGAGGATGGTGTTTGTCATGTAATTTTCCTTTTATAATCTGTTTATAGTCCTTAGAAAGATTGCCCTTGCCACTGCCGTAGCGTCCAAAAAAATCCTTGCCTAATGTATAGGAGCTTTCCTCATTTTCCTGTGCCCTAAAAAAAGACTCAAGAATCTCTTTTATAACCTGAGATTTTGTTTTTTGCCACACCTTAGTAAGCATAGCAAGCCGCATATCAATATCAAGCGGCAAGCGTACCGTAGTCATACCAGTCATAAAAACTCCTATAAAAAAATGATTTTTATCTCCGGTTTTCTGCCGCCGGGGACTTTTAAAAGTAGCCAAGCCACCTTAATACAAATTGTAATACATCAAGTTCCATTCGTCAATCCCCCCCAAAAAAAACGTGCGCCCCGCACCGCAGGACGCACGTTTTTATCAATCTACGGTAACAGACACCGCCTAATGGTGTCCGCCGCCGTGTCCGGCATAGTGAATGTGCCAGAACTCGTGCTGTGCGTGTTCGTCACCCATGATCTTCATCCATTCCTGCATGACGGGGTTCTGCTCCACGCTCTTCAGCGGGTATTCCTTGTCGGCAAGGTAGAGCCCTTTTGCGCGCTCCGCCTTGACATCCCAGTTGGCAGGCGGCTGCCCGCCGCCGCCGATGCAGCCGCCGGGACATGCCATCACTTCAACAAAGTCAAAGTGTTCGCCGCCCTTGATGCGCTCGATGATCTCGTGAGCGTTAGCAAGCCCGGAAACTACCGCAATCTTGAGGGCGGCTTCGCCAACCTTCACGTCGAAGGTCTTGATGCCGTCAACAAGCGCGCCCGCTTTCGCGTCGGGATGCGGAATGCCGCGCACACCGCTGGTAGCGATGTATTCGTATTCTGCGTCCGTCGGCTGGCGCCCCAGAATCGCAAACGCCGCATAGCGTAACGCCGCTTCCATAACGCCGCCTGACACGCCGAAGATAACCGCCGCGCCGGTGGTGTTTCCCCAGGTGCCTTCGACCGCTTCCGGCTCGATGTTCGCGTAGTCGATGCCCGCTTCCTTAATCATGCGGACGGCTTCCTGGCTGGTCAGCACGAAGCCGATGTCCTGCTTGTCGCCGGTCTTAAACTCCCCGCGATTGCCCTCGAACTTTTTCGCCGTGCAAGGCATGATGGCGCCGCGCACCCAGCCTTCGTTGACGCCGGCTTTTTTGTAGGTGCCCGCGAAGAGCTGCATCGGCGATTTCGTCGTCGATACGTGGGGCATAACCTCCGGGTGATGCTTTTCGACATACTGAATCCATGCCGGGCAGCACGAAGTAAAGAGGGGCCATTTCGGGTTGGTCTTGAGGCGCGCCAAGAGTTCGGCGGCTTCCTGAATAATCGTCATGTCGGCGGAGACGTTGGTATCGTAGATCTCGTCAAAGCCGATTCGGCGGAGCGCCGCCACGAGCCTGCCGAAGGTGTTTTGTGCCGGCGGAATGTTGAAGGCATTGCCGACGGCAACGCGCACCGCAGGCGCAATCTGCACGGAAACCTTCACTTTCGGGTCGTCGATGAGTTTCCACACCTTGCTGGTGTTGTTATTCACGACGAGCGCTCCTGTCGGGCAGACCGCCGCGCACTGACCGCAGCCGACGCAGATCGATTCGCCAATCGGCTTTTCGCCGACGCAGGCAACTTCCATCTCGGTGCCGCGGTGTGCAAAGTCGATCGCGCCGACGCGCTGAATCTCGTTACACATACGGATGCACTTACCGCAACTGATGCACTTCGCCTTATCCTTCGTGATACAGTAGGATGAGGTGTCCAGCTCGGGGGTGGGCGCAAGCTGCGGGTAGCGGACGCCGGTCAAACCATAACGGTCGGCAAATCCCTGCAAGGCGCAGCGTTGGCTGTTGTCGCAGGTGGTGCAGTCGCGGCAATGGTTTGCCAGCAGCAACTCGAGGATGTTCTTGCGATACATACGGAGTTTTGCGGTATTCGTCTTGATAACCATGCCGGCTTTCGGCAAGAGCGAGCAGGACGAATCCAGCGACGACCTACCGGTGCGCTGGTCAACGATTTCGACGATACACATACGGCACGCGCCGTAAATCGACAGTTCCGGGCTATAGCAGAAAGCGGGAATGTCAATGCCGGCTTTTTTCGCGTGCTCAAGCACGTTCAAGCCTCGTTCCATTTCGACGGCAACGCCGTCAATAGTAATAAATTGTTTATCTGCCATCTCTTAGTCCTCCAACTTGATCGCTTCGGATTTGCATTTTTCAAGACAACTCATGCACTTGATGCACT